>DATMES010000045.1 GCA_035556555.1 Frankiaceae bacterium | reverse complement strand
TCACTACGCGTGAGACCGGCTGCTGGGCTGCAGGGTTGGGCCGACGCGGGTGCGCGGGCGCCGCTCGTCCGGGGTTGACCGCCGTTCTTGTGGTGGTCCAGCGCCAAAGGGGCTCCTCCCCAGCACGATCCAGGCCCAGCGCGAGCCAGGATGGAAAAGGCTCCCGGTTGCACCCCGTGCGGGGAGAAAGCGCAAAACGCACCCCGATGCCGCCCCGGGTGCAGAATGGCGTTCGGTTCACACGGGAGGTACGCCATGCCGATGTTCGCGTCGGTGGCCGACGCCAGGGAACGCCTCGGCGGCGCGGGCTACCTCGCCGACGACGCCATCGCCACGGTCGTCTTCCTCGCCGACCGCCTCGGCAAGCCGCTGCTCGTCGAGGGCCCGGCCGGCGTCGGCAAGACCGAGCTCGCCAAGGCGGTGGCGACGGCCACCCGGTCGGAGCTCATCAGGCTCCAGTGCTACGAGGGCCTCGACGAGGCCCGCGCCCTCTACGAGTGGAACTACAAGAAGCAGCTCCTCCGCATCCAGGCCGCCCGCGCCGACGACGTGCACGAGACGTGGGAGCAGACCCACGACGACATCTTCAGCGAGGAGTTCCTGCTCGCCCGCCCGCTCCTCACCGCGATCCGCCGCGAGGACCCGACCGTTCTGCTCATCGACGAGACCGACAAGGCCGACGTCGAGGTCGAGGGCCTGCTCCTCGAGGTCCTCTCCGACTACCAGGTGACGATCCCCGAGCTCGGCACGATCGCCGCGACGCGCAAGCCGTTCGTCGTCCTCACCTCCAACGCCACCCGCGAGCTCTCCGAGGCACTCAAGCGCCGCTGCCTCTACCTGCACCTCGACTACCCCGACTT
Organism: Frankiaceae bacterium; assembly: GCA_035556555.1. Taxonomy (GTDB): domain Bacteria; phylum Actinomycetota; class Actinomycetes; order BP-191; family BP-191; genus BP-191. Next base: position 60,734 of record DATMES010000045.1, on the reverse strand, counting down.
CGAACGCGAGCGCGCCATCGTCCTCGCCCGCGTCCCCGAGGTCGCCGAACGCCTCGCCGAGCAGCTCGTCCGCACCGTACGAGCGCTGCGGGCACTCGAGCTCCGCAAGTCGCCGTCGATCGCGGAGACGATCGACTGGGCCCGCACGCTCGTCGCGCTCGGTGTCGACACCCTCGACGAGGCCACCGCGGCCGCGACGCTCGGCGTCGTCCTCAAGCACGTCGGCGACCAGCAGCGCGCCGCCGGCCAGCTGAAGCTGGAGGACAACTGACCGGCCTGCTCGACCGTACGGTCGAGCTCGTCGAGGCGATGCGCAAGGTCGGCGTCCCCGTCAGCCTCGCCGAGTCGCTCGACGCCGTACGCGCCCTCGGCGCCGTCGACATCCTCGACCGCAACGCCCTCCGCGAGGGACTGGCAGCGACCACGGTCAAGCGGCCTGGTCACCGGGCGGCGTACGACGCGCTGTTCGACCTCTACTTCCCGCTCGGCGTCGGTACGGCGCCGCCCGACGATGCCGAGCCGACCGACGGCGAAGACCCCCTCGCGGGCCTCGACCCGACCGACGCCGACGCCATGCGCGAGGCGCTCGCGCAACTCCTGCTCGACGCCGACGACGCCACCCTGCGACGCCTCGCGCGCATGGCCGTCCACGGCCTCGGCCGCGCCGACGCGGCGCCCGGCAGGCAGTCGTGGTTCTCCTACCGCGTGCTGCGCGCGCTCTCTCCGGAGACGCTCGTCGCGCGGCTGCTCGGCGACGTACCGCGAGGTGGTCTCGAGGAGCAGGTCGCGCGGCGCACGATCGCCGAGCGCACCCGAGCGTTCGAGCAGTACGTCGACGCCGAGATCCGCCGTCTCCTCGCCGAGGAGAAGGGCGTCGAGGCCGTCGCCAAGACGGCGGTCAAGGGCCTGCCCGAGCACGTCGACTTCGTCCGCGCGACCCGCGACGACCTCGCCGACCTGCGCCGTACCGTGCTCCCGCTGGCCCGCCGCCTCGCCACCCGCCTCGCCGCCCGCCGGCGCCTGGGACGACGGGGCCGCCTCGACTTCAGACGGACCGTACGAGCCTCCCTCGGCACGGGCGGCGTACCCCTGACCACGCATCACCGTCCGCACAAGCCGCACCGTCCCGAGCTGGTCATCCTCTGCGACGTGAGCGGGTCGGTGAGCACGTTCGCGCGGTTCACGCTGATGCTCGCGTACGCCCTGCGGGAGCAGTTCACGAAGGTCCGCGCGTTCGCGTTCATCGACACCTGCGACGAGGTCACGGACTTCTTCGCCGGCGGCGACTTCTCCGAGGCGATGCGCAGGCTGTCGGAGGAGGCGCAGCTCGTGTGGTTCGACGGGCACAGCGACTACGGGCACTCGTTCGAGGTGTTCGCCGAGCGCTACGCCGACGCCGTCGGCCCGCGCACCTCCCTGCTCGTCCTCGGCGACGCGCGCAACAACTACCGCGCCCCCGGCACCGCCGCGCTCAGCAGCGTCGTCAAGAAGGCGAAGCACGCGTACTGGCTCAACCCCGAGCCCCGCCCGTACTGGGACACCGGCGACTCCGCCGTCTCGCAGTACGCCCCGCTGGTCGACGAGATGGTCGAGTGCCGCAACGCGGAGCAGCTTCAGGCCTTTGTGACACGCCTGCTGCCCGTGTAGCACCTAGGCTCACGACTCGTGGGAACCAAGCGGCTCGGGGTGATGGGCGGCACGTTCGACCCGATCCACCTCGGGCACCTCGTCTGCGCGTCCGAGGTGGCGTACGCCCTCGCGCTCGACGAGGTCGTCTTCGTGCCTGCGGGGCGGCCCTGGCAGAAGGAGGGGCGCCCGATGTCGCCGGGGGAGGACCGTCTGGAGATGACCCGCCTCGCGACGGAGGACGACGACCGCTTCACGGTGAGCCGTACGGAGATCGACCGCGAGGGGCCGACGTACACCCTCGACACGCTGCGCGAGCTCGCCGCCGAGGAGACCGAGCTGTTCTTCATCACGGGCGCGGACGCGCTGGCGCAGGTGCTGACGTGGCGGGAGCCGGAGGCGATGTTCGGGCTGGCGACGTTCGTCGGGGCTACGCGCCCCGGGTACCTCGTCGACACGAGCGCGTTCCCCGACGGCGCGGTGCTGCTGGTCCCGACGCCGGCGCTCGACATCTCCGGCACCGACTGCCGCGTTCGCGTCGCGAGCGGCGCGCCGATCCGCTACCTCGTGCCCGCGCCGGTCGCCGACTACATCGCCGCCCGCGGCCTCTACGCCCATGGCTAAGGGCAAGCGCCGCGCGACCGGGGCCGGGGCCCCCGCGCAGGTCACGCCGCAGACGCTCGGCCCTTCGCGCCGCGCCTCGCGCGCCGCGGAGCGCGAACGCCGCCGCCGTGCGCGCCGACGCCGTACCAGCGCGCTCGTCGTCGTCGGCGCGGTGCTGCTGCTCGTCGCGGGCGTCCTCCTCGTCGGCAACGCCGTCCGCAAGGACGACCCGCCGCCGGCGCCCAAGGAGCGCACGCAGCGGACGCTGCTGTTCTCCGTCACCGGCACGAACGGCGCGGGACGCTTCACGACCCTCTACGCGTACGACACCGACACCACCCGCGCGGCCGTCGTGCTCATCCCGCCGAGCACGCTCACCGACGTCGCGGGCATCGGCAACGTCGTCCTCGGCAACGCCCTCCGGCTCGGTGGCGCCGACGCCGCGCGCGACGCCGTGAGCGACCTCATGGGCGTCATCGTCGACCACACCTGGACCCTCACCGCCGACGGCTTCGTCGCCCTCGTCGACCGCGTCGGCGGCGTCGTCGTGGACGTCGACGCGGACGTCGTCGTGAAGAACGAGGTCGTGCTCCGGGCCGGCGGCGCGCAGCGGCTCGGCGGTACGGCGGCACTGCAGTACGCGACGTACGTCCAGAAGGGCCAGGACCAGGTGACGTTTCAGGCGCGGCTGCAACGCGTGCTGGAGGCGCTGTTCGCGGCGCTGCCGGAGGACGTCCCCGGCCTCGCGACGAGCATCACCGCGCTCGGCGGCGCGTCCGCGACGACGTGGGAGCCGAACGCGCTGGCGGCGTTCCTCGACGGCGTGCGCAAGGCGCAGGTGGCCGAGCGGTACGAGCCCCAGGTGCTGCCCGTGACGCCGATCGACACGGGGTCGGGCAACCCGGCGTTCAGCATCAAGGTCGACGAGGTCGCGACCGTCGTCAACACGTCCCTCGCCGGCTCCATCCCGCCGAACCGCGACGTCGGCGACAACCGCGTGCTCGTCCTCAACGGCGTCGGCACGCCCGGCCTCGGCGACGGCGTGGCCGACAAGCTGCGCGGCGAGTTCCGCGTCGTCGGCACGCGCAACAAGCAGGGCTTCGGCGAGAAGGAGTCGGTGGTCGTCGTGTTCGACAACACCGACGCGAGCATCGCCAAGGCGCGCAGGGCGGCCGAGCTGCTGGGGCTGCCGGAGACCGCCGTACGCACCAGCACGCTCACCCAGTCCGTGGCCGACGTCATCGTCGTCATCGGCGCGGATTACCGGGCGTAGGTCTGTGGCAGGCTAAGCGGGTGACCGCACAGCCCGCCGCCGTCGAGGTGGCCCTCGCCGCCGCGCAGGCCGCCGCCGACAAGCAGGCCCGCGACATCGTCGTGCTCGACGTCAGCGAGCAGCTGGTCATCACCGACTGCTTCGTCATCGCGTCCGCGCCCAACGAGCGGCTCGTCGCCGCGATCGTCGGCGAGGTCGAGGCGAAGCTCCGCGACCTCGGCGCCAAGCCCGTACGCCGCGAGGGCGAACGCGAGGCGCGCTGGGTGCTCCTCGACTTCGTCGACGTCGTCGTCCACGTGCTGCATGCCGAGGAGCGCGAGTTCTACTCGCTCGAACGCCTCTGGAAGGACTGCCCGCGGGTGCCGTTCACCGACGCCGACGCGCCCGAGGACCGGGCAGAGAGCGCGCGGTGACCGACGCCGCCGACCTGCTGATCTGGCGGCACGGACGTACCGAGTGGAACGACACCGGCCGCTTCCAGGGCCAGCAGGACCCGCCGCTCGATTCCGTGGGTCATGTCCAGGGCCGCGCCGCGGCCGTCGCGCTGGCGGCGTTGAAGCCGGTCGCGATCGTCTCCTCCGACCTCGGGCGCGCGTCGGCCACGGCGGCGTACCTCGCGTCGGAGACCGGCCTCGAGGTGACGTACGACGCCCGCCTGCGCGAGATCGACGTCGGCGCGTGGGGCGGGCTGACGCGTCCCGAGATCGAGGAGCGGTTCCCCGAGGAGTGGGCGTCGCTGCTACGCGGCGAGGACGTACGCCGCGGCGGCGGCGAGACGCTCTCCGAGGTCGGCGTGCGCGCGGCCGAGGCGGCCACCGAGCACCTCGGCCGGGCCGGCGGCGTACCCCTCGTGCTCGTCACGCACGGCGGCACGGCACGCGCGCTGGTCATGGCGCTGCTGGGGATGCGGGTGAAGGAGAACTCCGCGTTCGCGGCGATGGGCAACGCCCGCTGGGCGGCGCTGGCGCACCGTGAGCTCGGCTGGCAGCTGACGGCGTACAACGTCGGCAGGGAGCCCGAGGCGAGCGAGGCCGGCAGGGACGACGCGACAGCCCAGCCGGTCTTGTAGACTTCCGCAGGTCCCACCTGGGGGTATAGCTCAGCTGGTAGAGCACTTGCTCGGCAGGCAAGGGGTCAGGGGTTCGAATCCCCTTACCTCCACCATGGCGGGCTTACTCCAACCGTGGGCCGAAAGGCCCACGGGGAGTAGGTCCTCCTCGGCCCAGGTGTCCCAGGCAGGGGCAGTCTCCGCAAGGAGGCTGCCCCTGCTGCTTTCTTCGGGCCAGAGTGCCCGGATCAGCTCGTCGTGGCTCAGATCGCTGCTGACGCGCCCGTAGGCCCGAACACCTCCCTCTACGCCTCTGATGCGCTCCTGAGCCGCCAGAAGCCCTCTGAACGGCTCCCTCACATCGCTGCTGACGACTCGTACGCCCTCGGGTTCGAGGTCGAACTCCAAGTGCCCGAACACGGCGTTGGTCAGGAGGCGCCGACCAGCTGGGCCGAGCGAGCGGTAGAGCGTCTGCGGATCATCGAGATAGCGCAAGGCGAGCGCGAACAGCTCTCGGCCGATGCTCAGGTCGCCGCTGGTCTTGGCGAGGTCGGCGGCGATCTGCTCGCGTTCCGTGCGCAGGGCGACGACTTTGGCCTCCAGCTTGACCTGCGGCCAGTTCGGGTTGCCGACGAGGGCAAGGTAGGCGTCCTCCTGCTGCTCGATCTGCGCGAGGCGTCCTTCGAGCGTGTTCTTGATCATGTCCATGGCGGCGAACTCGTCGTCCAAGGCAGCGGTGAACCGCTCGCGCACGAGGGCGACGAGCTCCGGTGCCAGCCGCACCGTGGCGTAGTGCTGCTCGACGGCTCGCTCGACGTCCTCGACCAGCAGATACGGCAAGTCGCACTCCTTCAGTTGCCGGCCGCGGCAGAAGAAGTAGAAGTAAACCCCTCCATTGCCTTCGGAACGCAGAACCAGCAGGCGGTGGCCGCTGCGGTTACACCGGAGGTGGCCCTTCAAGTAGTGGTCGTGGCGGCGCTCCCGAACACCGGAACCGCTGTGGGAGTCGAGGATCGCCTGGACCCGATCGAAGCGTTCGTCGCTGACGATCCGGTCGTGGCGGGCTTCGATCCACTCGCCGTCTACTTCGATGCGGCCCGTGTAGTAGCGGTCCCGCAGGATGCGGCGGAGCGTTTCCAGGGAGATAGGACGTTTGGGGTGTCGCCGGTCGGCGCGGGCCGTGAGGCCGGCTTCGGTCACGCGCGCCAGCAGGCTCTCCAGCGTGAAGCGGCCGGTTTCCATCCACTCGAAGGCTTTGTCGATGAGCGGCGCGCGTTGTTCGTCCAGGGCGATGGTGCGCACGGGGCGGCCGTCAACGTCGATCTGGACGTTGCGGTAGCCGAGCTTGGCCCGGCTTGGCGTGCCGCCGTTCTTGACCTTCTGATGCATCTTGTACTTGATGTCGGCGGCGCTTGCCTTCACCTGGTACTCGTCTACGGCGTGAATGATTGTCTCGACCATCTGCGCTTCCAGCGTGTCGCCGAGGTCGAGGTTGGTGGAGACAACCCGAACGCCGAGCTTCCGCAGTTCGTTCTTGGCGATCGCGGCTTCCAGCGCGTTGCGGAAGATTCGGGAGAATTGGTAGACGATCACGAAGTCGATGTCGCGGCGCTGCCGGATACGGGCGACCATCTCGAGGTAGACGGGGCGCTTCTCGATCTCGGTGGCCGTCCGCCCAGGCTCGACGTAGACGGCATCCTCGGGGACGGTGACGCCCATGGCGTCGGCCTTCTGCAAGGCTGCGACGCGCTGGGCGGGGATCGAGATGCCTTCGGGGTTGAAGTCGTTGTTGACCTGGCTCGGCGTGGACACGCGCAGGTAGAGGGCGGCGCGCTTCATGCCCTGTGTCGTCGGCACTTCGCTAGTCGTCGGCATCCGTGGGCTCCTCCTTACGCCGCCAGCGTCAGTTCATCGAGCAGTACGAGGTCAGGCGTCTCGTGTGCTGAGCGGAAGTACACCCGCGGCTCGGCCGCCTTGACGTCGGGGATCAGGCCCAGGCGCTTCAAGCGCTTGTCCATGGCCTCCAGCGACACGTTGAACAGGTTCGCCATGGTCGGCAGGTCCTGGCAGCGGAACCACGTCCGCTTGACCAGCATCGTGGGCATCAGGACGTGGGCGGCGAACTCGTTGGCGATCCACTCGATCATCAGCTTGCGCAGCTTGGCGTCGCCGCCGACGCCGAGTTTGGCGTGCAGCACGTCGGCGTCGTCCCAGTCGATCCAGTGCTTCATCTCGTGCAGCGCCGAGAAGCGGCGCCGGGTCGGAATCTCCTGCTGGTTGAGGAAGATGCGTAGCTGACCGCCCACAGCGTTGGTCGTGATGCCGCTCTCCTCGCCGAGCTTGTGGCTGGGCACGAACGACACGGGCACGACCGTCTGCTGCAACAGCCAGATCAGGTTGATGTCGGGGTCGTCGGCGCCGGCCCAACGGCGGACGTGGGCGGCCTGACGGCGAGCGACCTGTAGCGACTCCCCATAGGTCAGCGGTCGCCGCGGTGCGTAGCTGCGCAGGGCCGCGATCAGCGCCGTGACCTCCTTGGCGGCGGTAGATGGGCGGCTCATCGCGCGCCTCCCTGGGCTTGGTAGTCCTCGATCAGGCGGGCCAGGACGTCGGCCTCGTCGGCGTTGACACCGAGCTTGCGGCGGAAGTAGGTCCGCGGTGGCGGCAGCGCGCGGTCGGGATCGACGCCGATCAGTTCCAGCCACTCGCTGGGCTCGACACCAAGGGCGGTGGCGAGCTTGACGACGGTCTCGGGCGTCGGGTTGGTGCGCTCACCACTCTCCAAGCGGGCGACGTTGGCGTGATCGACGCGGGCTTTCGTGGCGAGCTGGCGGATCGACAATCCGGCTGCCTTGCGGGCATTGAATAGCGCCTCGCCAAAAGTTTCAAGGCTTGATGATGTGTTCATAGGCTCCTTTAGTTACTCTCTATTCGGGATTATGACGCGGGGCGTTGTCCAGCGTCAACGGTAGTTTTTACAACACGCCTTCCGCTGCCTGTTGATAGAGCTGCGAAATCAAGTAATCCACAGCCTGGGGATGCGTCGTAATGTGGAATAACCCCAAGTCTCGGCCGATCGAGCCGAGCGCCGAGCGAACCTCGTCCTGCCGCGCGAGGTCCGGCACGCTGAACAGCACCCACGGAACGACACCCCCGGCTGGTGCCTGGCCCTGCTCGACGAACTCGACGTACGCCAGCGCCTTCCGGCGCAGGACACCTCGGTCTTCGGTAGCGCGGTCGTACTCGATCCACCAGTAGTCGGCTTGGCCGTGGCCGAGCTCCACGTAGGCATCGGGCTTCAGCCAACCGCCACGGCCGTCAGGCACCCAGCACGCCGGCTCAACGACGAACTCGTTCAGCCTCACGGCGCCGCTACGGGCGCGGATGGTGAGGTTCACGAACAGGTCGGTGATGCCGAGCCGGTGGGCGACGCCGCGCTCGGCGATTGGCGGACGGCGACGTGGTTGCCGTCCGAGGGCGCGGTCCATCAGGCGGGCGCCGGCCGTATCGAGCGTGAAGGCGAGCTGGCTCGATCCGGCAAGGGAGCCGCCGATGCGTCTGGGCAGCGGCCGGATCACGCGCCACTCGACGAGGCGCTTCAGAACCCGCCAGCGGACGACAGATCGGCCACGCCCTTCAAGAGCATCAAAGTGCAGCCGTTCAAGATCAATTCCTCGGGCTACGTGGAGCTGGTCAAGGGTGGCGAGGATCGCCCGGTCACGGTCGCTGAGCCGTTCGGCAACCCAGGCAACGTGGGGAGCGCGGACACGCAGGGGTGAAGACGGAACGGTCATCGGGAAGGCCCCCGTCGACGAAGGAGATTCGGCAGCCTTAAGCCGCTACGCGACGGCCTGACCAGCGTCGATGCCGGGTTGAGGTCTGGGGCGAAACCAACAGCGGTACCAACACCGCGGCGAGCGGTCATCGAGCACTCCGACGGCGGCCTATCTCGGGTGTGGCGGTGGCGATGCGGGCGGCCAGCGCGGCCTCAACGTCGGCCCGCGGCGTGCCGAACGACTCGCGGCTCTGGCGGGCGACGTCGTGGGCGTCGCGAAACGCCGGCGGCAGTGGCAGCGTCCGGCCGGTGATCGGCGGCAAGGTCTGCCCCTCGACGCAGGCGCGCATGGCAATCTCGTAAGGCTCGAGGCCGGTGAGGTCGTCGGCGGTGAGCGGCGCGTAGCGGGGCGCCAGCAGCCGGGCGTCATCGTGGTCGGTCTGGAAGGTGACGTGCGTCCGGACAGTGCCGAAGACCGCCTGACGGGCCGCTTCCGGGAGCTGGCGGATGAACTGGTTGGCGAGGTTGAAGCTGACGCCGAGCGCGCGGCTCAGGCTCAGCATGTCGGCGAAGGACAGCGGCAGCCTAAGCAGCCTGGCGAACTCGTCGAGGTAAACGTGCACCGGCCGCCGACGCTCCGGCGCGACGCCCTGGCGGCCAAGGACCGCCTGCCACAGCGCGCCCAGGAACAAGGTGCCAATCAGGTCGGACGTCGCTTCGCCGACCGTGCCGGGGGAGAGACGCAAGCAGAGGATCGTCGGCTTCCGGAGCACCTGGTGCAGGTCCAGGCCGGCGCTCTGTCCGAGCGTCAGCCGGAGCGGTGTGCGGGTCGTTAGCTGGCGGAGCTTGTTGAGGCTCGGGCCGATCCACTGCGCCCGTTCGGCGTCGGATAATGCCTCGTACTGCTGCCAGAAGCCGCGCGTCGATACCGGCACCCCGGGTTGCGCCAGAACGGCGCGCCGGAAGTTGGCGTTCAGCAGCAGTTCGGGGAGCTCGGCCAGGGTGAAGGCGGAACCATCAGGCGCGGTGGTATGCGTCAGCGCCAGGCAGGCATTACGCAATACGTCGGCCGTGCGGACCCCCCACGAGCTATGCCACAACTCGGCGAAGACGTGCAGTACGTGGTCGACGGCTTGTTCGCGGGCGTGGTCGCCGCGACCGCTGGCCAGGACGTTGAAGCCCACGGGCCGGTCGAGGTTGGCGGGGTCGAGCACGATGACGTCAGCAAGGCGGTTCTCGGGCAGACGGGCGAGTACGTCGTCCACCAGGTCGTTCTTCGGGTCGACGATGATGGTTGAGCGGCCGCGCGCGATGTCCTGAAGGGCCATGTTCGCCATCAGCCAGCTCTTGCCGACGCCGGTGGGACCGAGCAGCCAGGAGTGGCGCAGGCGGTCGTTCTCGCGTAGCCCCAGCGCTCGCTCGGTCATCGCGGGGTAGTTGCTGAGCGCCATCACGGTCCCGGTCGTCGGGACGTTCCGCGGTGGCGGCAGGGTGCGGGCGATCGTCTGCCGCATTCCGGGCAGCCGCTCGTTGCCGGAAGCCATCGGCAGGAGTCCGGCGGCCTCGGAGGCGTTGAGCAGCAGCGGCCAGCCGAACAGCGGTAGCCAGCGGTAGCGCATCGCGACGAGAACCAGGCGCGACGGCACAACCCGACGCCGCAAGCGGACGCCAGGTGCGTTCAGCAGGTGCAACGGTCCCCAAGCACGGCCGAAGAGCTGCCGCGCGGCTCGCTGAGACGGCGCGGCGACCCCGATACGGCAGACCGCTCGCAGCAGGGGATCGCGGTATTTGAGCCGCTCGGCACGGACCGCCTCGCTATCCGCTGCCTCAGCATGGCCAAGCAGTTCGCCTACCCAGCCCGGCGCGTTCTTGGGTTTCGTGCTCGGCACCGGCCGCGGCGTCCCGCCACTGGTCATCAGCCACTGGATGCGCACGGCACAGCCTGGTGGCACTGGCTGCAAGGCAGCCAGCAGGCTTCGGCTGCCGGCCGCCGCACGCTCGACGGCCAGCACCCTCCGACGGCTGGTGATCGTCAGTTCGCCGCCTAGGCGTTCCGAGCAGCTCGCCTTGCTTGTGTAGTCGGGTACTTCCCGAAGTCCGACGCCTGGCAGAGCGCCGCGCAGCGACGCCAGCAGCGGGCCCTTATCGGGCTCGGCCACCAAGAGGAAGTGGCGCACGCCGGTGGAAGTCGCGACCACCTCGAGTCCGAGCGGGCGCAACGGCACCAGGCTGAACCGGGAAGGGTGCCCGATCGCGGCCACGCTGGCCAACCAGCCGGCGACCTGTTCGACGTTGAGCGAGGTCGGCAACAGCAGCTCCAGCGCGACCAGCGAGCGGCGCCAACCTTCCGATAGCCATAGGCGAAAGGCGATCACCGCGGCGGCGAGAAGACCACCGAGGAGCACCGGAAGTACCGAGCCACTCATGATGACGCCTCCGCCTGCGGATCAGAGCACGCAGGCTCTTGCTCGGAGCTGCCGCGACGCTCCCGTCTGGCCCGCTCAAGATCGCGGCCCAGCAGAATGAGAACCTGGACTAAGAGATCAGGGTCTATGTCCTGACGGGGTGCCCCGTAGACGCGGATTCGCTTTGCTGCTTTAGGCATAACTTCAATAGACGAGTCCTTCGGCTCGTTTACATACGCGAGAGTCTGACCCTCGGCCTATTAGTTCTTATGCCGAGACGGGAAGCCAGCGTCAAGCGTCAAATACACAACACTGGATTAGGCACGCACTGCTAGTAGCGCGTCAGCAGTCGCCAGGCGCCAATCAGTACAAGTCCGCTGACGGCGTACGGGACCAAGGGGCTCAGCACCGTCCAGGCCAGGCGGCCGCCGTACGTCGCCAGTACGACCAGCAGTAGTGCTTCGGCGACGTACGACGACCAGCGCCGACCGGGATAGCGATTCACTGGGCGTCGAGGTACTGCCGGAGCGCAACCTCGGCTTCACCGGCGGCACGCACGGCGGCCACGAGCACGGCGTAGAGCTGCCTGGCAACCGGATCAGCCCCGAGCTGGCGGTAGCGGACGTTAGCGATGCTCACTGCGGCCATGGCGCTCACCGCCCACCCCTCCCACGGGCGACCTCCTCCATCGCGGCGTCCCGCAACTTCCGACCGGTACGCGCCGTGATCTCGCGCAGCTCGGCCGCCGAACGCAGGGCATCCATCCGCGCTTGGCAGGCCCGCTCGAACTGCCTGAGCGACTGCGTACGGAGGTAGAGGACCAGGACCATCGTGACCGCGATGACTGCCAGGACGAGGACGAGTTCGATCAGCATGGTCACTGCCCCGCCCGCATGACCTTCATCACCAGGGCCTGGGTGCCGGCCTCGGCGATCACACGGAAGCGCTCGGCCGCATGCGGCGCGAGCTGGGTGCACAAGGTCTCGGTGAGGGCGATGCCGACCGCAGACCGCTCGGCCTCTGTCGTGACGTACTCGATCGCCTGGACCTCGGCAGCGGCGACCAGGCCGCGGCCGCGAATGACCTCGATGTCGCGGCCGGTCTGGCGATCGATGCGGGTAAGCGCCGCCTCATGGCGACGGACCGGCAGGTTGGACATAACCTCTCCTCAAGTTGGTGGTGAGCGACGAGGACGAGGATTCGGGGGCGCAGCGGCGAGTGGTCAGAAGTGGGACGGAAGTGGGAGGGGGCGACCGCACCGGCCCGCCCGAGCGCCGAGCAGACGTCCTGGGTGACCTGATCTACCTACGCAAGGGCCGTGGGGCAACCTTGGACCGCCTGGCGCAGGCGGACGCGGCAGTCGAGGCCTGCGGTGGTCGTGAGCAGCCGCTGGAGACAGTTGCCGAGCGTCTGCGGGCCGCGCTGCGTCCACTTCGGTCAATCCCCGGGGGAGCGGCGCTGTGGGCGGCGTACGGCTTCGATCCGCCTTACGACGCGATGCCGACTCTGCGGGAGCGGCGGGCGCACTTCGCGGAGTCAGTCGGCAAGGCGCCGTACACCGTGCGCGAGTGGGAAGACGCCGCGCTCGCCGAACTCACGCTGCGGCTCTTAGCGCACTTCTACGCCGGCGCACCACTGCCGCACGAGCTGCCGATCCCGCATGGCGGCTTCCTTCTCCGCGAAGTGCGGCTCAAGACCTTGATCCGCGACGGCCGCTTCGTGGAGTCGCGTCAGTGGCGCGACCTGATCTCGCTCGTCGACGGGGCTCGTGGCTTCGTCTATGGCACGTATACGCCGACCGTGCTCGACAACTTCGAGGGCTGCCGCCTTGGCGAGTCGAAGCAGGCGGCGAGCGGAGGCGTCCTTCACACCCTGCTCTTCCCGCGACCGCTACGCCGCGGCCAGGTCCACCGCTTCGCATTCCGAGAGCAGGTTCCGGCACATGCCCCTCCGAAGGCGGTTCCCAAGGAAGACTTCGCTGGGCAGACGTTCGAGAGCCCGACCTTGCGGTTCCATGTCGAAGTGGCGTTCCAGGGCCGGCGGCCGACGCAGGTTTGGTCGTACGACAAGCTAAGCCGCATCGAGCGGCCCGGAAGCCCGAATGACCGAAATATTATCCGGCGCAAAGACCGTGCACTTGCCGAGTTTTTCGATCTTTACGGTGGCCTCTGCGCGGGTGTGGGTTGGACGATAAGTTAGTACGATTGCTACCGTGTATCGAGTACGACCTTACCTCGCAATGAGCGATCCTCGATCATTCTATGCGCCTTTGCTACATCCGATAACGGCAGCGTGGAGACATCGAGACTCAGCGATCCGTCACGCAATGAGCCTAGCAGGGCAGAAACCCCATACGACCATACAAGTGGACGCTCAAAGAGCGAGAAGATAACGAAACCCTCAACGCGCAACCGCTTGGTCAAGAGCCGCTCACCCGCATATTGCCCGTGGCCGGACGCCGAACCGTAATACAGGAGTTGCCCGCCGGCTGCGAGACATTCGGTATTTCCGGCGGCAGTCTCGGCGCCAACGCAATCAAAGATCACATCAACTCCGGCACCGCTCGTTGCGTCCATGACATCACTGGCGAAGTCGCGTCCGTCGCCATAGCCGAAGACTGGCGACGCACCCAACTGCGATGCGTAGGAAGCCTTGTCCGGTGATCCAACCGTACCCAGAATCGAAATTGGATGCTTGCGGGCAAACTGAATAAGGCAGGAACTCACTGCCCCCGCCGCTGCGTGCACCAAGATTGTTTGTCCCTGCCGAACCGATGCCAAGCGAAGCAAGTGCCAGGCTGTCGTGCCGACACAGATGGATGCAGCGACCAACTCGGAAGAGAGTTCACTGGGAACGCGAAATATTTGAGCCGCCGGTACACACACAAGGTCAGCGTAGGCCCCAGACTGACACAGGAAGCCGACGCGTTGCCCGACTTCGAAGCCCCGAACCTGCTTGCCGAGTCGTGAGACTGTCCCAACGCCCTCGAAGCCGAGAACGTACGGCTCAGTTATGTCCGTCCCAATCCCTCGCGCGCGTCGGATGACGTCTCCGTGGTTTACCCCCACGAACTCGGTCCGGATGACAAGCTCACCTTGACTAGGGGTGGGGTCGGGAACGTCAGAAAGAGTGAGGACATCCGGCGAGCCGGGCTCGGTAATCACAACTGCTCTCATGCGTGAATCGCCCCGTCGTCATCTTGATCAAGCGGACTGTTCGTAGTCGTGGCTGAGAAGGGTGGGATCGTAGCGGTCGCTCCCATCGTAGAAGTAGACCTCACCGTCATGAGATTCGACCCTGGTGAGGCTTGTCCGTCCACGAAGCATTACTTCAGGAACGACATCCATCTTAATGCGGTCCTTAGAGTCCCTGTGCACGAGCGGAACTCCGTGGTAAGGAAGTAGTTTCGAGCTACCGTAATACTCAGGGTAGGGACGTAGACCAATGACCCATCTTCCGCCCTTGCGATCCTTATGGCATGACACCCGGACGTGTCCTGGCCAGCGACGTTCGAAATAGTTCAAGTCCATACAGGCTTTACGGATTGCAACAAGTTCTTCCATGGCGAGCCGCGTCATGGTGTCAATGATGTCCCAGTGTCGGTTCGATCGATTGATGTCCGCGCTAAACAGATCCCTCATGTCAGCATAGGACATCCCGAACTTCCGAACATTGATGCTGGCTTTGACGCTCTCGAAAAGTGTCTTCCGCCGTACATCTGAGAGAACGCTTCCAGGACTTTCGCACATCAGACGTTGGTACTTATGATGAAGCGCGGTGTACTCATCGCTGCACTCGGTCAGCAGGTCCACGTAGTCGTAGAAATCAATGAAATCCGAAGCATACGTAGCAATCTGCGAACGCACCAACGACATGTATGTCGCGACCTCGACTTGGGGATTGCTGAAGGCGGAGTTATAGAGCATCGCATCGGAAACAACCGCAATCCGCAACCCTGGTTCGTAGATGTCCTGAACTACCCGGTTCAGGTGACGGAAGAAAAGGATCGTCGCAAGTTCGCCGGCCGTGGGGCCCACGTTGGTCATTTGCTTCGCCCACGATCCAATCTTGCACATCAGAGGGTAGACGATCCGGATGGGCTCGCCTCGGTCGACGAACTCTCTGATGCGGGTTACCCAGAGTTCCTCAGATCGTAGTTCGCTGACGGGATTGATCTGAAACTTACGATGCGTTAGTACGAAATGAACCTTCCGGGCGATGTCGAGATCCCGCGTGCTCTTCGTGAGTGAATCTGCGTCTAGGGTAGCCGCGGTCGCTGCTTCGAGAATCAGGGTCAGGTCGTCATCGTCAGCCTGTCTTACAGGCTGAGGGAACAGCGACGGATCTTCCTTCGGCCAAGTATAGTCGCGCAGACTGGACGGCTGGATGACCTCGTCGGCCTCGGAGAGTTCGCCCTCGTCGAAGGCGTGGTCGGAGAGAGCTAGCACAATGCCACACTTCTAAGTCGTGTGACGACGCTCAAGAAGAACGTCCTTCACCATGGAGTTCGGACCTAGCTGAGCGAGATAAAAGGCTGCGTCAGCCACTTCGGACGGTTGCAGTGGATGCCTGACGTGGGTGTTAGTGGCGGCAAGAATTGGCGTCTCGACGGTCCCCGGACAGAGACAGGAGACCGCAATATTATAACGACGGCCTTCTTCGGAGAGCGCGTGTGCGAGTCCGCGCGCCCCGAACTTAGATGCGCAGTACGCGCCCTTCGTCGCGTACCCATATATTCCCGCCTGGGAACTGATGACTATGATTGCACCGCCACCCCCGGCGCGCAGGCTGCGGAAGGCACCGCGGGCAGTGAGAAAGACTCCCGTTAAGTTGGTAGCCATCACGCGCTGCCAGTCTTCGAGGTTATAATCTGCAATCGCCGTAGTCCCACCGCTGATTCCAGCGTTTAGCACGGCGATATCAAGGCGACCACATAACTCATCTATCCGAGAATACAGAGTATCGACTTGGGCCTCATCGCTCACATCGCAGGGCACGGCATGGGTTGTGCTACCTGTTCTCTGTGCGAGGTCGTCGGCGACCATCTGACATCTTTCAGCCTGTCTTGAACTGATGATCGCCGTCGCACCCTCAAGAAGGAAGCGTTCGGCGATTGCGAGTCCAATTCCGCTGGTTGAACCGGTGACGAGCGCTACCTTCCCTGTGAGTGGCTTTGTATCACTCATCGTGATCTCCCAACGAATAACTGGATGCGCCCGCACCGTAAGTCACCTGGGGGGTGGTAAGTAAAACTATAGCCATGACGTAATTATATAACACCTTCGAGGGGTTATGAACATCCCCCAACGTCATGGTTGTCCCCCGTAGGCTCGCTGCTACGTTGAGGGCAATAATCCATCGTGTACAGAGCACTTGTCTAGTGCCGCTAGGCGCGCGTGCGCTGCAACGGAGTGTCCCGGCCCTCGTGTCGGGTATCCCGCGCGGGCCTACTTCGGCAGGCCGAGCACCAGGAGTCTCGTAACGGGAGCTCCACCTGCGGTTCCGATGACATCGGCGGCCACGGTCCAGCGAACCGCACGAGCGGCGAACGCCGATGCGTAGGCGGTGTCGGCGCAGTCGAGTTGCTGGGAAGTAGTGGGCGACGCCGGCTGCGTGACGAGCTGGCCGTCCCCGTAGCCGGCGTAGTCACACGGCAGAGCTGCCCATGCAACCGAGCCGGCTGAGCCGCCTGGTGCTGACCCTCCGGTGTAGCGCTCCGCACTTGCAGCGTTGGCGTAAACGCCGGTTGCACCGGTAGAGCGAGCGAGGACACGCCGCACGGACGGCGCGCCGACTTCGCGTACTCGCCAACCCTTCGTGGTGAAGGTTGGCTTTGCCGCGCCGGCCCAGGTGACGATCAGGTACTTGTCCTTGATCGGCGACGAACT
Organism: Frankiaceae bacterium; assembly: GCA_035556555.1. GTDB lineage: Bacteria > Actinomycetota > Actinomycetes > BP-191 > BP-191 > BP-191. The sequence continues at coordinate 44,116 of DATMES010000045.1, read as the reverse complement.
GGCCATCGGGAGGTGGATGACTTCATCACCGCCGCCGTTGTCGCAGCTCGAGGACGGGCACGTCGAAGTCGTAGAGCCGTCCCGGTAGACCAGCGGATAGGACCCGCCGTGCTCCCAGAAGATCCACTGAACGGTGCGCCGTGTGCTGCCTGTCCCGCGCAGGCCGACGACGAACGCCATCGACTCAGCCGACGCAGGCGTGACAGCGACGTCCATATCCAGAGGCCGCGGTGCGGTTCCTTCGCGGGTCACTCGCCACATGCGCCAGCGGAGCGGCGACGGTGCGGCGTCCACCGGCATCAGCGGCCCCATCGCAGCAACCAGCGCCACCAGGGCAATGGTTCGCCGCGGACGCGCAGGACCTGCCGCTGCTTGGGTAGTCACAAAGGGTAATGTCCGGGCTTGTGCCGGAGGGTACGGTGCGTAGGACGAAACGGGGGACTTGCGATGCCTGGTGTTCGGCGTAGTGCGTGCGTGGTCGTAGCAGCATGTGTGGCCTCCGTGACGTGGGCGACGCCCGCTGTCGCCGGCTATGGCGGGAGCGTCTATAGCTACTCACCTGGCGGCGCGCGTTTTGAGTATTACGTCCATCGACTGCGCGTTGGCGAGACGAGCATCACCGGACTCGTTCGGGATACTGCGGCTGATGGCTATTGTGCGTGGGTCAAGGTCCATATCTCCGTCCCAGGTGTGCTAGATCCGGTCACCAAAAGGCAAGCGTGCGGCGGCTATGGCGCTACCGCACCAGTCGCTCTCTCTTACCGGTACCAGTGCTCGACTAGCACGACAATTCCAGGTGGTAGCGGGTGCGGGACTGCCCCAACCCTCTACTACATTGTTATCTCGGTGTGTCGACGCTATCGATCCTACGGCCCATTATCGAGCTGCCATACCGTGACGGTGAAGAGGAGCACTTAACGCCCGCTGCAGGTAGGCCGATCTGCCGTCAGCCGCGGGCGCGCGCAGGCGTAGACCTGCAGCGTGAACCCCATTGCACCGCGGTCGCCGGGTGCAGTCTCGGCCCAGGCAACCGTCGACCCGTCTGCGCTAATCGTTGGCTCGGTGACGGCAGCGCCGGCGGCGTAGACAGTCGTGATGGTGCCTGTATCGGCAACGCGCCGCACGATGAGCCGGCAGTGACCCTCGTAGATGGCCTGGTACATGAGGATCGGTCCCTGAGGGGTGGATGCGATGCCGGGGGCGTAGCGGATACCGTTTGTGACGACCTCCAGACAGACATCCGCCCACCGAGCCGCGGGCGCGCCATCTCGTACCGACCACACGACGAGCTCGGGGTCGCCATCGGTGCGCGCGAGGTAGGAAACCCGCTCGCCGTCCCGCGAGAGCGCTGGCCAGTACCCAGAGACGCTACCGACCGCCCGGCTTAGCCGGGTCGTCCGAGCGGAATCCTCGTCCCACAGCAGTACTTCGATTCGCTGCCCGCCTTCCACCGTCGCTGCGAAGGCGACCCGACGGCCGGTGGCATCGATCGATGGATGCCCATCTTCGGGGGACACCGTGCCCACCAGGTCGCGACCCACTGCCCGGGCGGTCTTGCTTGCTAGGTCGTAGACGAACACTCCGACTCCGCCGACGGCGTCCGTGGTCCAGTTCGTCGCGTCGGACATGAAGGCGATCTGATCGCACGCGGCCGTCATTACCGGGGCGAGGGTGTCGCCGTCGGCGTCGCCGGTAGCCGGACTGATCAACCGCAAGTGCCCGGCGGTGCGTTGCCACACGTAGACCCGCCAGCGATCTCGTGCCAGCGGGATGTCGACGAGGTCGGTGGCCTGTGAAGCAAATGCCACTGCGTTGCCGGAGGGGCAGATGGCTGGAAATTGGCTCTGCGCGTTGCCACCCTGACCGCTGACGCCACGACTAACGAGACGACGTTCGCCGGTCAGCCGGTCGACCCAGAAGATGTCGTGCCGGGCGTTGGTGTCGCCAGGAGCCAGGTTGCTGGCGGCCGAGGTGAACGCCACGTAGCGCCCGTCGTCGCTGAGCGACGGGCGACCGCTTGCGGCGTCGCCAGGTCGGCGCTGTGGTGTGGCACTTATCAGTTCTGGCTCGATCACTAGTTCGGGCTCGCTCGACCCTGACGGAGTTGGCACGACGGGTGGCACCACCGGCGCCGGACGAGCTTCACCGGGCGTCTGCGTCGTCAAGCGCAGGGCGATGGAAGCCAGGACGACCACGGCGGCGGCGAGCAGCCATCCGCTATCCCGGCGAAGATCCTTTGCGGCAGGGACCGAGGAGTCGGGTGGGCGTAGCAACAGGACGACGCCGACAACCCCAGCGACAACGGTCGCGAGCGCAACGACGAAGTCAAGGCCGAAGTAGACAGCGGTCGCGAAAGTAAGGAGGGCCGTGACTGCGGTGAAACTTGTCCAACGCATGTGTGATCCCCCGTGCGGTCCGGCACTCCCGTTCTCGCCTGCTACTGACGGTACGTCATGGTGGCGCCTGCGTCGCAATCGAGATGACCGCGCGGTCAGCGACGTGAAGGCCATGCGCTGAAGGAGGACGTAAGCCTGAGTCGCCGGGCGCAACATCGGCTACACCAACCTGTAGCCTGGTCTGCAAGTTCGATCCCGACGGTGTCGTCCGGCGCAATCGAGTCATCCCGTTCCTCCGACGACGTTCGTTATGTAAGATTGCTGAGAGGCTTAGCCGCGGGGGCGATCCTTAACCCGCAGAAGTCGTAGGCCTAGCCAGAACAGCCCAATCGCTATAACTCCCATTACGGCCAGTTCGGCAAGTAAGAGCGCCAGGTCATCTTCTTCTGCCAACTGATATCCAAGGATAAATAGAAGTGCTAGGAGAACAAGTGCCGATGCAACGATAATGGCCGCCACGGCCGTAGCGAGGCGGGCCGCCGAAGGACGTTCAAGGTTGTTACGCATGGCTTCCAATCTCTCCAGTTGGCGGCTTGTACCATTGCCGCAGGGAGTTTGCTCTGATAGCGATCGCGAAGGCATCGGCCCAGTCTCTACAGTTGTAACGGGTAAAGAACCCACGATCTGCACATGCTGCCGCCAAGTCCGCAGAAAATTGCTTGTCCACGTCCCGCCGTGCGTCACCGCCGATGTCGAAGAAACGTAGCAGGTCATAGCCATAGTCGTGGGTATCGCAGGCATCCGTAAAGTTAAAGCTCCGTCCGGTGTCGCCCGGCCCGATCGGACCAAACTCGGATGAGCAATCACCGAAGGGATCAGCCGCCCGAATGCCTGCCTTCGTCCTCCGGAACTGAGGGGAGTATGGAAAGGCCGGCGGTGCACATACTTCTCCAGTCAGATACATTTCAATGTCCACACGTTCGGCGGAGGGACGACACTCCGCGATCGTTGAGCCGGGGCCGGGTCGTTCATCGCGCTTCGCGACACCGTCGGCGTCCGTCACTGTGATCAGTGGCAGCCTGCCTGATGTCACGCGGAACGACGGCTTTAGGCGTCCGCCGCCGTAGGGGCCGGGCCGCGGTGGCTGGGGGTAATCGTAGGCGCGGGGTCCGAAGATCAGCCCGGGAACTAGACGGTATGTGCCCGGCTCGACGGACGGCGGAGTAAACTCAGCCTCATAGGAAGTGGTGCTGACGACGTCGCATCCATCGATTCGGGAGGTGGACGTCAAAACGCGGTAGGAGTCGGTGCCACGCCCGGCGACCGGAAGTAGCGCTCGGAATGACTCTGAGGTTAGAGGGCGGTTTGCGCGAACTAGGATAACGCCCAAACCCCCGTATGGCCCTTCTGGCGCGTCAGGCCATTCAATCCAAGTGCTTGTAGGGCATGTACGCCCGGTCTGGCTCGACCCGATTATCAATGTCGGACGAGAGACCTCGATAATGCTTACCCTGATTGTTCCCCCACGCGGTATCGCTGGCGTATGCGTAACAAAGGTGTAGTGCGCCGATGACGGGATGCGCAGGCCCGATGCGTTGTATACGTAACTGTAAGCGAAACGTGTCGTGTCGTCGGAGTATGCGTGCGGTATACAGCCGACTATGCAGACAAGGGTAAGCCCAATGCTCCGCACGTTGTTTCCCCCGTTCGTGCTACGTGCGTGAAGTGTGAGCGGTTGGACGCGAAGTCGTCAACGCGCTGCCGAGCAGGCTATGCGACCGAAGACCCCGGCGCGCCGTCACGGGGGACGGACGACGCACCGGGGCTGCCGTAGCCTAGAGATGGACTGTGGCCGGTGCTAGCGGGAGTCAGGCATCAGGTGGAGGCTAGCCGATGTACAGGCGGCTGGCCGTCGCCGTGGCGCCGGTCCGACGAACCCAGACTCCTAGCGGGTGCCAGCACGCCAGGCGAACGTCGCCTGCGCGGAAGATGCCTTGGTCCCGGGAAAGCTGCGCCCGGATTCGGGGGAGAACCATGAGCCTGTTGATCGTCCAGCATCTTCCGGAAGCCGTCCTGGTCTGCACGGATACTCTTGCGACGACGCCAGAGGGCGAACCTTATCTGCTTGTGACCAAGTGCTCGGCGGTGCCCCACCTCGACATGGTGATTGCCGGAACCGGCGTAGCGGAACTGACCGAGCGGTGGCGTCGGGCGGCAGCGTCACAAATCCTCGCCCGTGACATTGACATGCTTGACCGCTACACGCCTGAAGTCCTGCGTCCGACGTGGACAGAACTCTTGGTAGAGCACGAAGGCAGTCCGCCGACTGCCTCTGTCTACCACTTCGGTTGGTCCTGGGAGCGCGAGGAATACGTTGGCTACGTGTACCGATCGACGAGGGACTTTGAATCCGAGCCGTTGGAGCCGGGTATGCGGGTGAAGCCGGAGCCCGTCGGGTCATTCAATGCGGATGACGGTTTCGTAGACCTCGCGGAGCGTATTCGGCGCGAGCAGACAGAACTGCCCCCGGAAGACCGTATTTACATCGGTGGCGACCTCATCCTTACGGCTTTGCATGAGCGCATGATCACGACGCGACGCCTGCACCGCTTTGCGGACTTCGAGGAACAGTGGCTACTGATGAATGCGACGATCCACCGACACAACGAGGCTGAACCACTCATCTGAGACTCATGCGGCATGGCCTGTTGCGGTCAGCGGCTGGCGCTCCTGACACCGATCAAACCGCGCCAATCTAAGTGCTCCGATACCCGGTCAAATGTCTCGCGATAGACATGGTGCCTCCGGATACTACCCATCTTTGAAACAGCGTCGAGGTGCTTCGCAAGTGCTGTGCGGATATCAGAGTTGCTATCGGTCTCTAGGACAGGGCATTCAAATACCTTATGTGACCGTAGATCGCCCTCGACATGATGGAATTGACGCTCGTGGCGCCTGACCCTTTGTTTGGTCGTCCAGTAAAGGTGTGCCTTGATGTTGCGGCCGTCTCGGCGCAAGACGACCCAGCCAACGACCCGGTTGAAGCGCCACCCGCCCCATTTATCAGCTAGGTAATCGCGGGTAAGTGATTCAGCAGCCTCCTGGCGATAACCCGCCGCTACAAGGGCGCTGACCCGTTCCTCCCACACGTTCTGGCGACGCCGCTCATACTCCGGTTCGGGCTGATCATAAATGGGTATCTCGAAGAGAACTCTGTCCATGTGCAGCATCCCTACACTCTCTCGTGCCCGCGCGGGTAGATCGAACCACGTAGGCCAGAGCTCGCACGGGTGCCGTCCGAGCGCCACCGCCACGTTGTCGGCGGCATCCCATCGCAGCCGCTCCCGCTTGAAGAGCCGTTGGATCGTGCTGCGGTGCAGGCCGATCGCCGCGGACGCGTCGTTCATGCTCCAGTCCCGTTCGTCATCAGGGCAAGCATCGCGGAACGTGCTGGCGCAGACGGAAAGGAAAGCATCGGGCACGCCGCTACGAGCGCGCGGCGCCATCCAGCCATTCGAGCAACTTCAGCTTCGGTACGAGTAGGCGACGTCCGACCCGGACCGAGGGTATGTCGCCCTGGCGAACGGATTGAAAGGCCACGCCGCGGCTGATGCGCAGGAACTTCGCTGTCTCCTCCACGGTCAGGACGTCTGGAAGTTCACTTCGATCCATGACGATCACCCAGCTTCCGCGGTTGAAGATCAACGGTAGGCCGGGTCATGCGACGCGTGGGCCACGCCGTGCCGTCCGGCGTCCACGCGCCCTCGTTCGAGCCGACATTCGAACAGATCGACGTTCGACGTCCGTGGCACCGTCATAGCGGCGTGCCATGATCCGACCAACCGAGAATCCAGAAGGAAGGACCCCCATGGCGCAGAAGGTTCAGATCACGATGACGTGCGACCTCGAGAGCAGTGAGAAGCCGGCGCAAGAGACGCTGACCTTCGCCCTCGACGGCGCGACGTACGAGATCGACGTCTGCGACAAGCACGCCAAGCAGTTCCGTGACGTCCTGGCATCCTTCGTCTCAGCTGGTCGTCGTGTGAGCAGCCGTGCTGGCGGTCGCCGACGCCGCGGCGGCGGAAGCAGCGACCGCGAGCGCACGCAGGAGATTCGCGCCTGGGCCCGGTCCAAGGGCATCAAGGTCAGCGAGCGTGGACGGCTCTCGGGCGACATCGTGGCGAAGTACGAGGCGAGCGGCGGCCGGTAACACCAGGTCACGCGCAAGTCTGTTAACTAGAAAAGGGCGAACGTTGTCGTCGGTTCGAGTTCAACCGCACGGGGGAAATAAATGGTGCTGCACGGCTTCCGCGATAAGACTGGTGGCAATCCTGCAAAGTATGTCCTGATACGGCAGCCAGGCCGGGGCAAGCCCAGTTATAAATTGGGCGAACAGTTCAGTTATACAGAACGGGACAAGCCGACGCCTAGGTACGTTGTGCCAAAGGACGGAGTCGAGTTCACCACAGACCTCGCTTCAATTCCAGGCTTCGCCACCTGGCTGGTCCCTCGCGACGGTACCCACACGCCGGCCGCCTTGTTACACGATGCCCTTGTCAATGACTTGGCATCGGTACAGGTAGATCGGCATCAGGCCGACAGCATCTTCCGAGATGCCATGGGCGAGCTTGGAGTTGCCTTTCTCCGCCGCTGGATGATGTGGACTGCGGTCAGTCTACAGACGCTCGTTACGACTGGCAGATGGTGGAAGCGGGCTTGGTACGCGCTGGTGATCGCTCTGACGATCCTGATCAGTCTATGGCTAAGTGGGGTAGCATCAGGCGATCTGTTGCATGGCGATCTGTCGAAGCCGTTTCCCTACCTTCACCCTGACACCTCGTGGCGACCTGCGTGGAGTAACGATCTGAGCCTGCTAGGCTTTGAAGCGAAGTGGCTAATTCCCATAGCCGTGGTGCTATGGCTCCGACACATCGGCATCGGAATAATTGCCCTCGCAGCGGTGACGACGTTCGGGCTACCCTTGCTCATCGCCCTGGTCGCGTTCGGAGTCTACTTCATAGCTGAACTGCTAATGGTCGGACCTCTCTGGGTCTGGAAGAAATCTCGGCGCCTCCCGGGAGGCCCAGGGGTCGTCAACCCTCCGCGCATCTACGGTGTAGATATCAAGGGCGGATAGCACGCCCTCTCTTTCTGTGCCGCCTCAGTACCCGCGGCCCCGCCTGCACCTGCTAGAGCGGGCCGCTGGAAGTTGTCCACGAGGGGCCAGCCAAGTTGTCCACGCTTGACTGCGCCAGCCTTTCGGGATCGGCGAGAAGAGCGCGACAGTCAAGTCGCCGTTGTCGCGGGGCGCACCTGCCCCGCCGGCTCGCCTCCCTGGGAGGGCCATGACGACCATCGACGACTTCACCACCATGGATCACCGCAACCGCCGCTACCTCGTCGTCCCCGTCGCCCTGGTGGCTGACGATGCTCCTGGCCGCGCACCGGACGAAGCTCGCTGGTGCGCCCATGTCTGTGATCCCGCCAGCCCGCTCGCTGGGCTCTACGCCTTCGCCGACACCTTCCGCTCGGCGCGCGACGCCGTGGCCGAAACGGCCTGGTCAGCGATCGCAGCCGGCGACGTCGCCAAGTTCGGCCTCACTGCGGCCATGCTCGCGGGCCTCTACGTGGTTGCGACCACCTGCGAGGTCTACGAAGCCGACGCCCTGTCCGCCGTGACTGCCAGCCACGCAGCCTAGGCGGCGCCATGGGGTCGTTTGCATCGCATTCAGCCGCTGCACCGTCAATCAGCGACGGCACGAAGCCGTACCGAACCTGGGTCCGTCGAGCAGCCTGCACAGGACTCTCGGACACCTTCGAGCAGCCCGGTCGCACCACTGAGGCATTGGCCGTCTGCGCACGGTGCCCTGTGCTGGCCGAGTGCCGTGAGTGGGCACTGCACCACGCCGTCGCTGGTGTCGCTGGTGGACTGACCGCCACAGCCCGACAGAGCTGGCGCCGCGAGAACAGAGTCCCTGAGCCTGCGGTCGCGGTCGAGGACTTCCTGTCCATCGACGTCAACATTAAGGACTTCGCCAACCGCTTCAGTCGTGCCCGGCCGATCCTGGCCGCGGTGCAGCAGTGGACGCAGAACGGCGAGAGCCAACGCCAGATCGCTGCCCGCCTAGGCTGCACGACTCGTCAGGTCGTGCGACTGCGCATGATTGGTCGTCGCCTCCAAGCCTGATTGCCGAGCGGGCGGGTCCGCCTCAACGAGCATGGGAGCCTCATACGCGCTCTGGGGTGAGACGCCGTATGGCGCCTCACGGGGGCAGACGCCACGGCCGTTAACCATGCAGCACGTCGTGCCGGATTAGTCCCTGACAGGGCAGAAGGCAGCGGTCACAGGACACCTGCATGCCAGGCGTGAACTGGTCACCAAGCTGCTGGTAGAGGTCTTCGACACTAATATTTATTTCAGTGATCCGCGCCTCGGGATGGGCTGGCTTGCTGACGATGCTTACTTCCTCGACCTCCATCTCTCGAATTATGGATACCACATCCACTCTATATTCTTCGCCAGGCAAGTGATTGCAAGACTCCTTCAAGCAGACGCGACACCACCCTAGGTCGGTTGGACCGCCAGGCACCAGGTAAGCCGTATTAGGTAGATGCTCGCATTCGGAAACGTCCTCGCCACAGAGCGAACAGATTCGGACTCGGGCGGTGCCTCCAACACTGAAACCGATCCTGTTGTGCCCAAGGGCTACAGGGCAGGTTTGCTTGTAGGACGTGCCGGTCCTCGCCAACCAGCAGCCAAACGTGCGCCGCACCCAACTTCCGGCTTCATCCATCCTATGATGCGCTTCGGTCTCCCACTCGGTGTCCTCGGCCCAGTCTAAAGACCCGGCGTAGAGTGCGAGAGCCAGCCGCGCATCTCGTTCGGCGAGGCGCCTCATTTTGGGATGGTTGCCCTTCCGCTGCATCGCCGCTCGAGCGGCACGAAGCAGCGTGTCGGCCTTCAAGCGCCGACTTTCGATTTGCTCGATCAACTTTGCGTTGCGAATATCCGCATTGTCGCCCGCGGTTGCGAACCCGCTACTCTCCGGCGGGTTGCTATGTGTCGGGGAGTCGCTCATGCTCGTTGCCTAATCCTGGTTGTCGAAGCTTATCGATAGCGGCGAGTACCGCGTCTGTGTCGTCTCCGCTGACCTGCCATGCCCGGCCGTATTGGTTGCGGTCCTCCAGCTCGACATACTTTACCGAAAGGCGGCTGTTGCTCCGCTGTCGCAGGAGTCGCTTGATCCCGTCCCATCCGGCGCTGCTGGCAATACCTAGCACTAGCGAGATGATGGCTGTTTCGAGAGCGCCCTTCTTAACCTCGAATACTCGATGGTCGGCCGGGTCAAGAAACGACGCATCCACGCCAATAGCCTTAAGCTCTTTCACCATCGAGACCGATGCTTCGGGGTACACGGCCACCCCGTCGTCCTGCTCCCTCACAGGAAGCACAACGACATCATGTCCGCTCGACCGGGCACGCGTCTGCACCGCAGGATCAAACTCGACCTCAGACACGTACACAGACTCAGCAGCCATACGACACTCAGTCTCCCTCGGCGATCGTCAATGTTCCTCTGGCTGGGAGATGAATCACGACCCGCCCATCCTGGGATCATGCGACGGCTCGCCCGTCGCCGAGGTCGATGCTACCTGCGGCCCGGCTCCAATTCGCGCGTCGCGCTCGGCCAACAAGTGACGCAGCTGCATGCTTGACAACGGCCGGATGGACTGCATTACCAAACTGTCGGTATGCCGCGCGGTCGGATGCCGGGAGCGGGATGTCATCGGGGAACCCCTGAAGACGCGCAGCCTCGCGTGGCGTGATCCGACGTTGGCGCCAGCCGATGATCGGTTCCTGGCTGTTGGTGAGCAGCGTCGGGAACCAGGTCGGTGGGCGTGTCACCAGCCCGGTGACACGGAAGCGCAGCAGAGAGCTCCACAGGTCGTGGGCGTTCCCGGCGTGCCACTCTAGCTGGCGACGGCTCGGTGGAATCGTGCGGATGCCCGAGGTCGCCAGCCAGCGGTCGATGACTCCTCGGTGCTGGCGGTAGAAGTCGGCGTTCCGGGCGATAGCCGGCCACCGCCACTGAGGGATCGTCGTGCGGTCGATTGGCTGCGACGTCAGGTAATCCGCCCAGAGCGGGTAGGCGGTAGGGACGGCGCCCTGCGGGAGCGCCCGGACGAGCTGGTTCCAGGCCTCGACCATCACGACGACGTGCGGCGAGAGCTGGTAGCGCTCGATGTTCGATATCTCGTGATCGGGCTGGAGGATGGACTCGGCTCGCCACCGGTCAGGCTGCCAGCCGGCAACAGGGCCCGGCGAGATTGCCGGTGGCGTACGCAGTTCCTCGGACTTCGCGTTGTCGGCGACGTACTCGGCTAGCAGGAACACTCGCTCGCGGCGTTGTGGGGTGCCGCCGAGTTCAGGCGGTAGTAGGTGGGGACTGAGGATCACGGGGTCGTCGCTGGTGCGATAGCCGCAGGCGCGCAGGCTCCTGACCATCAGGTCCCAGGTACCGCGGTGCCGCCTGGAGGCCAGGTTGCGGACGTTCTCTAGAACGACGTACTTGGGGCGTCGGGCGCAGACGATCGCCAGGACGGCGAAGAACAGGTGCCCCCGCTGGTCGGCAATGCTGCGTTCCCGGCCCTGCTTGGAGAACGGCTGACACGGCAGGCCGGCCGCCAGCAGGTCGTGTTGGGGCACAAGGCGCAGCGGGTCGGCGGCGAGGTCCCAGACGTCGGAGGTCAGCGGCGTGCTCGGAAAGGCGCGGGCGTAGGTGGCCCGTGCCGAGGCGTCGATGTCGGCGGCGAGCACGCAGCGGCCGCCTAGGCGGGCGAGTCCCAGATGGAAGCCGCCGATCCCGGCGCAGAGGTCGATGAAGGTGAACGGCTTCACTCCGGGCTGAAGGCGTAGACGCCGCCTTCCTCGGCGTCGGCAAACAGCACGCTGTCTGCCCATTGGCGGGCCACGAATCGGAGGGCGTACTTGGCGCAGAGCTGGGCCTGATCATCGGCGGACAAGCGGCGGGTGCGCGATGTCTCGACCATTACGAACTCGACGTAGGCACGTTGGCAGGCAAAGTGGCCGAGGTAGCGGTCGGGGAAGTCGGATAGGCGGCCGTGCGCGCGGGGAGCGAGCTCAACCCAGCGGGCGAAGGCCTCGCCGTGCTTGGCGATGCCGCGGGCGATGCGGCTCAGGCGTGGGAGCGGAGTGCTCGGCGCCAGGTCGAGTCTCTGGAAGTTGCGGAAGGCGTGGATCGTCCAAGGCGATGGACGATCTGGCACGCTCCGCAAGGTGATAGCTGCGATGTCTGCACGGATCAGGGGCGCAGGCCGGGCGGCATCCACCCAGGCGCCCCGTAGCGGATGCTCTCCTTCGGGTGCTACCCACAGCGCCGGTCGATGCGGCGCGAGAAGATAGTTCGACTGATCGGTTCCCTGGTTGTTCTGCTCCACACACTTTGTTCCTGCTTACGTTTGGCAGCCTTGAACAAGGATCGCGCTAGACGCTGCGATCTGGTAACAAGTCCTACTTGGCCTTATGCCGTTGTCTGGCGTCAGCGTCAAGAGCACTTGTGGTGTGAAATGGACAACGGGACCAACCTCTAGTGCCACTGAGCAAGAGACCCTGAATGATTTGCGATGCGTATTGCAATCATGACATAATACTATCCTGGTGTAGACCGGCAATGATGAGCAGGGCTAGGAGTTTCGTGGGCGCCCGTGTGTATCCCGCATCTGCACTCCAGCCCGCTGCAACGTTCGATGAACGGTGCGAGTCGGGACGCCTAACTTCCCGCTGACCGCGGCGACCGAGAGTCCGCTCTCGTACAAGCGCCGTGCCCGGGCAACCTGCTTCGGAGTCATGGGCTGGTGGCGTCGCGAGACGTGGTGCTGATCAAGGAGTCCGAGAACAGATGCCTTGCTTATGCGGTAGCGCCGCGCGAGCTCCAGGCTGCTGGTCCCCGCCTCGTAGTCGGCAACCAGCTTGGCAACCGCGTCGGGGGCCAGCCGTCGGCTGAGCGCATGAGTCCGCGTCCCTACCGACCTAGGCAAGCCGGTCTCGTCGGGAGTGGGCCGCCTGAGCTCACGGTCCAGCCGTTGCCAGGTACTTGCCAGCTCGTCAAGGAGTTGGCGTTGGTTGGAGTAGCGACGGGCTACCTCCACAGGTGACGAGAGGCCCGGTCCATCACGGACCGGGCCTCTCGCGCGTCCGGCTCATTCGCGGAACGCCGTACACGGAGCGTGGTCGGCGCTACGTTGCCGGAGTCGTTCCGGGCCATACGGCGGCTACTCCGCGGGGCGGGACGTGGGTGGGGGCACCATGGGGGTTTACCGGCACATCGCCGTCGTCGTCGTCTCGTCGGTCGCCTCGACGGGTCTCACCGTGGCGTACGGCCCCGCGAGCAGCGCGGCCGTCCGGCGCGACGCCGTCGTGCAGGATCAGCCACTCGTCTCGACGCAGCCATACCACCCACCCGCGGACGAGCCCTCGCCGACCGACACCACCGATCCGGCCTGGCTCGCGCCCGAGGTCGCGCTGCCTGCCCCGGCGACCGTGGCCGTCGACGTGCCCGAGTCGGGCTTCGCGCGGGCCGGCTCGCTGCCGGTCTCGCTGGGCCGCGCCGCGTCGGGGACGTCGCCCACCCGGGTCACGGTTCGTGCCGAACGGGCTCCCGGATACCTTCAGAGTCGTGGTCGACCTAGGACGCACCGTAGGAACCAGGGGGCAGACACGGGTTCGCATCATCGTCACGAATGACGGTCGCGTCATCAACGCGTTCCCGGTGAATGTAAGGTGATAGGGATGTCATTGACATTCGAGAATCTCCGGGTCGATGGCCTGCACGGAAGTACGCTGGCGGACTATCTATCCGGCATCGAAGCCGATCTCCAGCTCTTGGACGGCGCCCAGGTCATATACGAAGAGCCCTCCTTCCCTGTGTGCGAACTGGCACGCGCTCTAAGACAGTGGATCAGGTCTGGCGCCGAGGAGGATTTTGTCTTCGAGTCAATGTCGTTCGAGGAATCGGGCGTGGTGACGATAGAGCGTCGACCGGATGGTTGGGTGTTTCGTTCAGTGTTCACTCCGGAGGTGGAAAGCTCTGTCACTCCCTGGTCGGAGGTGGAGCGATCGGTCCTGGCCTTTACGTCAGAACTACGCTCGGATCTGGCTAGCGCAGGAATTGACGCTGACTATGTCATCGGTCGGTGATCTCCTCTCGTAAGGGTCGGCGGCGACGACGCCGACGAACGCGAGGGGTCGGCAGATCGAGGCGACGCGGTACGACGGCACCGACGATCGTGGCTTCCTCGACGTGATCCTCGGTACGAGCAGTCGTGGGTGTGGGAACAGTGCGGAGGTTGCCGCTTCTGGATGCCTCTCGCGGGGACCCTGGGGAGCGACTGGGGCGTCTGTGCGAATGCCGCGTCGCCGTTCGATCGCAAAGCAATGTTCGAGCATGACGGCTGCGACTTCTTCGTCGAGGACCCAGGAGGATGGCGAACGCCCCAGAGGGCTCCTGTCCCGGTCCAACCGACTGAGCAGGTGCCGGCGGCGTCGCCGTACGGTTCACGCCGGGACGGCTGCGGGGGCCTGGCCGGTGTCGTTCTTGGCCGTGCTTGCGCAGTGTTGCATCGTGCTGCTGCTGCTGCTGCTGCTGCTGCTGCTGCTGCTGCTGCTGGGGCCGGCTGGTCGACGTCTCTCTCGGCGACGGGCCCGCCGCGACACCGTCGGAGCCGCCGCGACGGATCCAGCGACGGACGAGACGGCGTCGCCTGCCCCGGTGGACACTCCGGGACCGACAGGAAGCTGAGGACGTTCGGGGGTGAGGCTGCCGACGGCGGCGGCGTAGGCGACAATGACCTGTGCGCGACGTCGTCCTCCTCGGCTCGACCGGGTCCGTAGGGACCCAGGCCGTCGACGTCGTCAAGCGCAATCCGAGCCTCTTCCGCGTCGTCGGCCTCGCCGCGGGTGGCGCCAACCCTGGCCTCCTCGCCGAGCAGGCCCTCGACCTCGGCGCCGAGGTCGTGGCCGTCGCGCGCGCCTCGGCGGTGCAGGACCTCCAGCTCGCGTTCTACGCCGCCGCGCAACGCCGCGGCTACGCCTCGGGCGACTACAAGCTGCCCAGGATCGTCGCGGGACTGGACGCCGCCGCCGAGGTCGCGGCCCACCCGTGCGACGTCGTCCTCAACGGCATGACCGGCTCGATCGGCCTCGCCCCGACACTGGCAGCGCTGGACGCCGGCCGCACGCTCGCGCTCGCCAACAAGGAGTCGCTCATCGTCGGCGGCCCCCTGGTGAAGGCACGGGCCAAGGAGGGGCAGATCGTCCCCGTCGACTCCGAGCACTCGGCGCTCGCCCAGTGCCTCCGGGGCGGCCGCCGCGAGGAGGTACGCCGCCTGGTCGTCACGGCCAGCGGGGGCCCGTTCCGCGGCCGCTCCGACCTCGACGATGTCACGGTCGAGGACGCGCTCGCGCACCCGACCTGGGACATGGGCCCCGTCGTCACGATCAACAGCGCGACGCTGGTCAACAAGGGTCTCGAGGTCATCGAGGCGCACCTGCTCTTCGACATCCCGTACGACGCCATCGAGGTCGTCGTGCACCCGCAGTCGCTCATCCACTCGATGGTCGAGTTCCACGACGGCTCGACCATCGCCCAGGTCAGCCCGCCGGACATGCGGCTGCCGATCTCGCTCGGCCTGTCCTGGCCGGACCGCGTGCCCGAGGCGCAGCAGCCGATGGACTGGTCGGCACCGGTGACGATGACGTTCGAGCCGCTGGACGCCGAGGCGTTCCCCTCGGTCGGTCTGGCCCGGCGAGCGGGGGAGGCGGGCGGCACCGCGCCCGGGGTCTTCAACGCCGCCAACGAGGAGGCGGTTGCCGCGTTCCTGGCCGGAACCCTGCCATTTCCTGGCATCGTGGACACCGTCGAACGTGTTCTCGGCGAGCACGAGGTCGGGAACTGCGCGACGCTTGCCGATGTTCTGGATGCTGAGGACTGGGCGCGCCGGCGCGCCCGGGAGCTGGCGGGGACGGCCCCCGCCGGAGTCGTGGGAGCGCAGTAGTGGCCGCACTCGGGGTGTTCGTCTTCGTCTTCGCGCTGCTCGCGAGCATCGCGATCCACGAGCTGGGTCACCTGCTGACCGCGAAGAAGTTCGGGATGAAGGCCAGCAGGTACTTCATCGGCATGGGCCCGACGCTGTGGTCGACGCGCCGTGGCGAGACCGAGTACGGCTTCAAGGCGCTGCCCATCGGCGGCTTCGTGAAGATCGTCGGGATGACCCAGCTCGAGGACCTCGACGACCCGAGGGACGAGCCCCGCGCGTTCTGGCGCCAGCCCGCGCCGCAGCGCGCGGTCGTGCTGGCGGCGGGGTCGTTCATGCACTTCGTCATCGCGCTGTTCGTGCTGTACGCCGCCCTGGTCGCGTTCGGGGAGCCGACCACCGAGACGACGCGGGTCCGCTTCGTCTCCGAGTGCCTCGAGCCCGACGTGAAGACCGAGTGCGCCGGCAAGCCCGACGCCCCGGCGAAGGCGGCAGGGGTCCAGGAGGGCGACCGGGTCGTCGCGTTCGGCGGCGAGGAGGTCACCGACTGGAAGAGCCTCACGCAGCTCATCCGGGCGCAGCCCGCGGGGCGCACCGAGCTCGTCGTCCTCCGCGACGGCGTACGCGTGCCGCTGGAGGTCAGCGTCGTACGCCGCCAGATCGAGCAGCCCGACGGGACGTTCGTCGAGGGCGGCCAGATCGGCCTCTACCCTGGCGAGAACAAGGACCACAGCGTCGTCAGCGCGATGCCGCGCACGGGATCGTTCCTCTGGGAGCTGACGACAGGCTCCGTCGCAGGCCTCGCGAAGCTGCCGGGGCAGATCCCCGAGCTGTTCAAGGACCAGGTCGAGGGCAACGAGCGCCGCGCGTCGGAGGGCGCGCCCGTCGGCGTCGTGGACCTCGGCCGGATCAGCGCGGACGCGTTCGTCGACGGCGACTTCCTCGCCGTGATGTTCATGATCGCCGGGCTGAACGTCTTCGTCGGGCTGTTCAACCTGCTGCCGCTGCTGCCGCTCGACGGCGGGCACCTGGCGATTCTCGGGTTCGAGCAGGCGCGCACGCGCGTGTACAAGCTCATCGGGCGCCGCGACCCCGGACGCGTCGACCTCCGTAAACTGATGCCTGCCATGGTCGCGTTCATCGTCGTGATGGGGTCTGTCGCCCTGATGCTGGTCTACGCCGGGATCGCCAACCCGATCTCCCTCCAGTGACCGCGATCTCGCTGGGCATGCCCGCCCCGCCGCTGCCGCAGGTGGCGCCGCGGCGGGAGAGCCGCCAGATCAAGGTCGGCGACGTGCTCGTCGGCGGCGGCGCGCCGGTGTCCGTGCAGTCCATGACGACGACGAAGACCGCCGACGTCAACGCCACCCTCCAGCAGATCGCCGAGCTGACGGCGTCCGGCTGCCAGATCGTCCGCGTGGCCGTACCCGACACCGACGACGCGCTCGCGCTCCCCGCCATCGCGCGGCAGTCGAAGATCCCGGTCATCGCCGACATCCACTTCCAGCCGAAGTACGTCTTCGCCGCCATCGACGCGGGCTGCGCGGCGGTGCGGGTCAACCCGGGCAACATCAAGAAGTTCGACGACAAGGTCGGCGACATCGCCCGCGCGGCGGCGGATGCCGGCATCCCCATCCGCATCGGGGTCAACGCCGGGTCGCTGGAGCCGTCGTTGCTCCGCAAGTACGGCCGCGCCACCGCGGAGGCGATGGTCGAGAGCGCGCTGTGGGAGTGCTCGCTGTTCGAGGAGCACGGCTTCCGCGACATCAAGATCTCCGTCAAGCACAACGATCCCGTCGTCGTGATCAACGCCTACCGCCAGCTCGCCGCGCAGTGCGACTACCCGCTGCACCTCGGCGTCACCGAGGCGGGCCCCGCGTTCCAGGGCACGATCAAGTCGTGCGTCGGCATCGGCGCGCTGCTCGCCGAGGGCATCGGCGACACGATCCGCGTCTCGCTGTCCGTGCCTCCCGTCGAGGAGGTCAAGGTCGGACTCGCGATCCTCGAGTCGCTGGGCCTGCGCGAACGCCGGCTCGAGATCGTGTCGTGCCCGTCCTGCGGCCGCGCCGAGGTCGACGTCTACCGGCTCGCCGCCGAGGTTGAGGCCGCGCTTGAGGGCATGACCGTCCCGATCCGCGTGGCGGTCATGGGCTGCGTCGTCAACGGTCCGGGCGAGGCCCGCGAGGCCGACCTCGGAGTCGCCTCCGGCAAGGGCAAGGGCCAGATCTTCGTCAAGGGCGAGGTCGTCAAGACCGTGCCCGAGTCGCAGATCGTCGAGACGCTCGTGTACGAGGCGCTGCGGATCGCCGACGAGATGGCGGCCGCGGGGGCGGCCTCCGGCGCGCCCGTCGTGACGGCGAGCTGAGTCCGTTGCTGCGCTCGCGGGAGGCCGTCCGCCTCCTCGACGACAGGGACCTCGACGCGGCCATGGAGGTCACCTCCCGCGACAACGTCGCCAACGTCTTCGTCGCCTCGCGCCTGGAGTCCGTCGGCGCCGACCCGCGCCGTCTCGCCGCCGAGCTGTGGGGCTACTACGAGGACAACCGCCTCGTCTCCCTCTGCTACGCAGGCGCGAACCTGATGCCGGTCGAGGCCACGCCCGTCGCGGCGCAGCAGTTCGCCGAGCGCGCCCGCCGCGCCGGCCGGCACTGCTCGTCGCTCGTCGGCCCGTCCGAGGCCGTCGAGACGATGTGGTCGCAGCTGTTCGGGGCGTGGGGGCCTGCTCGCGACGTACGCAGGCAGCCGTTGATGTGCATCGACCGCAGGCCCGCCGTCGACCCCGAGCCCGGCGTACGCCGCGTCCGCATCGACGAGCTCGACACGCTGCTGCCCGCGTGCATCGCGATGTTCACCGAGGAGGTCGGCGTGTCGCCGGTCGCGGCCGACGGCGGCGCGCTCTACCGCGCACGCGTCGCCGAGCTCATCGCCGAGGGGAGGGCGTTCGCGCTCATCGAGGACGGCGTCGTGAGGTTCAAGGCCGAGATCGGCTCGGCGACCGCGCAGGCCTGCCAGGTGCAGGGCGTCTGGACCGACCCGGCGTTGCGCGGCAACGGCCTCGGCACTCGCGGCACCGCCGCCGTCGTCGACTACGCGCTCGACTCCATCGCGCCGGTCGTCAGCCTCTACGTCAACGACTACAACCTGCCGGCGCGCAGGGCGTACGAGCGCGTCGGCTTCACGACCGTCGGGTCGTTCACGTCGGTGCTCTTCTGAGGGTCCCGCCGCCCACCCGTTCTTTGAAGATCATCACGCTCGAGCCCGGCGCACGGGACTGCAGAGAACGAGTGGAGCCGACGGGCCTCAGTACGTGAACATCCGGTCGGACTCCAGGGAGAGCTGGACCAGCCGCGCCGGCATCGCGAACTCCGCCGGCTTGCCCGCCAGGTCGGCTTCGGTGACGCCGCGCGCCTTGCTCGACATGCCCGACAGGTAGAGCCGCCCGCCGCCCGCGACGACGGCGTCGTACGACTCGCGCAGCGAGCCCGTACCGAGGCCGTTCAGCGAGTCGAGGACGGCGTCGCGGATGAGCTGCACCGCGTCGGCCGCGAGGAAGAGCGTGACCTCGTGACCCTCGTCAACGGCCGCCTTGGCGACCAGCATGCCGAGCGCCGCTCTCGACGGGTCCTCGGGTCCGCGCGTGATGTGCACCAGGATCTTCGCCATACGGCGCACTGTGCCGTACGCCGTCGCGTACGTCGATGACCCGTCCTGACCGTCTGGCCAGCGCCCAGCCGACACCGAGCAGCACGGCGCTCAGCGCGAGGAAGCCGAGGTCCCACGGCAACGGGTTCGCCACGTCGTCGCGCACGTGGTGGATCGTCAGCAGGTGGTGGTCGACGACGCCCTCGACGAGGTTGAACGCGCCCCACCCCGCGAGCAGCAGGCCCGCGAGGTAGCGCCCTGGGGCGCGGCGTTCCGACCGCCACAGCAGCACGACGCCGGCGAGCACGCAGACCCACGTCGCGGCGTGGAAGAGCCCGTTGGCGAGGGTGTTCTTCTCGATCGACGTCACGGACGTGTCGGTCAGCAGGTGGTGCCACTGCAGGACCTGGTGGAGAACGATGCCGTCCACGAAGCCGCCCAGCCCCACGCCGAGCAGCAGCCCCGCGACGGTGAGCCGGCGCATCAGCCCTCCGCCGGCGCGCTCGACGCGGTGCCGGGCTCGGCGAGCGCGTCGGTGTCGTCGGCGGGGATCGGCGCGGCGGCCTCGGCGTCGACGCCGGAGACCGCGGCGGCGTACTCGCCGGCCTCGCGCGCCGCTTTCTCCTCGGTCGCGGTGTCGGCTTCGGACGTCGCGCCGGGACCGGCCGGCGCGTTCGTCTTGTCGGCGGTCTCGTCGGCGCCGGACGGCGCGGTCAGCGCCGGGTCGGTGCCGGGCGGGCCCTGCGGGCGGTCGCCGCCCTCGCGGTATGCGTCGGTTTTCATGCCCGTGGGCTACCCGTGGCGCGCCTGGAATAACGGCGCCCGCCCGGCGTCCATCCTGGTGAGCAGATGCCGAACCCGCAGGGACAGCCCGCCGACGCTGACGACTTCGCGACCGTCGTCCGCGAGCACGGCGACGCCGTCTACGGGTTCGTCCTGCGCCGCGTGGGCGGCGCGAAGCCGCTCGCGGAGGACCTGACGCAGGAGGCGTTCCTGCGCGCGTGGCGGGGGCGGAGGACGTTCAGGGAGGAGACCTCGATGCGCGGCTGGCTCTGCGCCATCGCGGCGAACGTCGTCCGCGACGACGCCCGCCGCCGGCGCCGCAGGCCCGCCGAGGTGCCGCAGCCGGACTGGCTCGACGTGCCCGACACCTCGGGCGACCCGGCGTCGTACGGCGCCCTCGACGACCTCCGTACGGCCCTCGCCGCGCTGCCCGCCAACCAGCGCGAGATGTTCCTGCTGCGCGAGCGCGACGGGCTGACGTACGCCGAGATCGCCGCGGCTCTCGACTGCCCGATCGGCACGGTCATGTCGGGCCTGTCGCGGGCGAGGGCGCGGCTCGTGGAGGCGGTGCGGGCATGACCCACGACGAGGTACGCGAGCTGCTCGGCGCCGTCGCCGACGGCGAGGCCGCGCGCACCGCTGACCTCGCCGCGCACCTCCGTGAGTGCGTGGGCTGCGCGGCGTACGACGACGCCCTCGCCCGCCTCTCGACGCTCACGGCCGCGCTGCCCCGAGAGCGCGCACCGGAGACTCTCCCCGCGCGCGTGACGCGCCGGATCCGCCGGCGCCGCAGGGCGCGCTGGTACGTCCCCGCTCTCGCCGCCGCCACCGCCGCGCTCGTCGCGCTGCCGCTGCTGCCAGGTCCGCAGGCCGCGCTGACGCCGCTGCCTCCGGCCGCCGCCGCGGAGCCGCTGCTGACGCTGCGCTCCCTCTACGTCGAGCGCACCGTGACCTCCGGCGAGGTCGTGAGCCGCGAGCGCATCTGGTGGCGCGCGCCGTCGTCGGTCCGCATCGAACGCCGCGTCACCGAGCCCGGCGGCGGGTCGTACGACACGCTCACCATCGAGACCCCAGGGCGCCGGTACGCCGAGGGCGAGCTGACCACGGGCCTGCCGCCGTCGATCGCGCTGCCCGAGCCGCTGTCCGTGACGGCCGCGCTGCTCGGCGCCGACCGTGGCCCGGGGCCCGTCGTCGCGGGCATGAGGACGCGGACGTACGAGGTCGTCGTCGACGGCGAGACGCGCACCGCCCACGTCGCCGACGGCATCGGCCTGGGCGGCACGGACTCGTCGATCGTCCTCAGCAAGACCGGCGGGCGCGGCACGGTCAAGACGACGCAGAAGGCCGAGGTCAACGCCGCCGTGCCCGACTCGCTCTTCGAGCCGCCGCTCGGCCCCGCCCCGTCGACCGAGGCGGGGTTCGCCGAGCGCGACCTCGGCGACCTCGCGATCGAGCCCGTACGCCGCCCCGAGGGCTTCGAGGTGGTCCGCGCGGGGAGTGGCCCCGACGGCGAGGCGGTGCTGCTCGCGCGCGGCTCGCTGCCGGTGCTCGTGACCTCCGGCGGGCTGCGGGACTACCCCGAGGTGCGGACCGTCGTCCGCGGCGTGGAGCCGTACTACGTCGGTGTCGACCTCTACGCCGCACCGGCCGTGCAGGTCCAGACCGAGCACGGTGTCGTCACGGTGTCCGCGCCGCTCCCGCTCGACTCGCTCGTCGAGCTCGCGGTCGAGATGTACGGCGTGGAATAGCGGCCCGCACGGGGCGTCTCCAGCGGTACGGACACCTCGGAGGAAGCCATGAAGCGCGTACTCGCCCTCGCCCCGCTCCTCGCCCTCGCCCCCGCGCCCACGTACGCCGGCGGCGGCGGGTGCCACACAGGCGCCCCCGCGGACGCCGTACCCGCGACGACCGTCAGCATCGACCACGCGTGCTTCGGCCCCGTGGCGGCGCGCGTCGGCGTCGGCGCGAAGGTCACGTGGGACAACACGCAGAGCGGCCTCGCGCACAACATCAGCGGTCCGGGCATCGAGTTCACCGACCTGCCGATCGGCGCGAAGCACTCGATCACGTTCGACAGCGCGGGTCTCTACCCGTACGCCTGCACGCTGCACCCCGGCATGAGCGGCGTCGTGGTCGTCGGGGCCGGCCTCCCCGCGGCGCCCGTCGAGACGCCGGCCGTCCAGCCGGTGGCCACCACCAGCGGCGACGACGGCGGGTCGTACGTCCCCCTCGGCATCGGCGTCCTCGCGGTGGCCGTTGTCGCGGGACTCGTCGTCGTGACGTTCGGGCGGCGCGAGCGCGGGGTACCGGTCCCCGCGAGGTGATGACGCCATGGAGCGCAACAGCAAGCACGGCTTCCGGGTCGACGACGCGATGGCCGCGGAGACCGACTCACTGACCCGCGGTGCCCCGATCGAGTCCCGCGTCGAGGAGTGGCGCGAGGCAGAGCCGTCCGGCGAGGACCAGCCGGTCGCGGACGGGATCCTGAACGGCGACACCACCCAGACCGGTGTCGCGCACGACGAGGTCGAGCTGCGTTCCGAGCTCGCCAAGCGGCTGCGGGCGTCGGCGTTCCCGGCGAACCGCCAGACGCTGGAGGACGTCGCGCTGGAGGAGCAGGCCCCCGGGCCGATCCTCGACCTGATCCGGCGGCTGCCGGACGGGCGGACGTACGAGAACGTCGCCGACATCTGGCGGACCCTCGGCGGTGCGGTCGAGTACCGCGGCAAGCCGCTCGCGCCGTAAACGACTGAGGCATTCGCGGGGCCACTGAGTATTCTCCGCAGCACCCAAGACGGAGGAGTTCCAGTGGCCCTGCGGATGTCGTCGATGTTCCTGCGCACGCTGCGTGAGGACCCGGCGGACGCGGACGTCCCGAGCCACAAGCTGCTGGTCCGCGCGGGCTGCGTACGCCGCGTCGCTCCCGGCGTCTACACCTGGCTGCCGTTCGGCAAGATGGTCCTGGAGAACGTCGCGCGCGTCGTCCGCGAGGAGATGGACCGGATGGGCGCCCAGGAGGTGCTGTTCCCCGCGATCCTGCCCCGCGACGTCTACGAGGCGACCGGCCGCTGGACCGACTACGGCGACAACATCTTCCGGCTCAAGGACCGCAAGGGCGCCGACTACCTCCTCGGGCCTACGCACGAGGAGATGTTCACGCTGCTCGTGAAGAGCGAGTACGCGTCGTACAAGGACCTGCCCGTCTCGCTCTACCAGATCCAGAACAAGTACCGCGACGAGGCCCGCCCCCGCGCCGGCATCCTGCGCGGGCGCGAGTTCCTCATGAAGGACTCGTATTCCTTCGACCTGTCCGACGAGGGGCTGCAGGCGTCGTACGACGCGCACCGGGCGGCGTACGTCCGCATCTTCGAGCGCCTCGGTCTCGACTACCGCATCGTCTTCGCGGTATCGGGCGCGATGGGCGGCTCGGCGAGCGAGGAGTTCCTCGCCGTCGCGCCCACCGGCGAGGACGAGTACGTCTCCTGCACCTCCTGCGACTACGCCGCCAACACCGAGGCCGTCGACACCGCCGCGCCCCCGGACGAGTCCGCCGAGCACGGGCCGATGGAGGTGCTCGACACCCCCGACACGCCGACCATCGAGACGCTCGTCGCGCTGCTGAACGACAAGGGGTACGACGTCACGGCGGCGCAGACGTTGAAGAACGTCGTCGTCAAGCTCCGTACGCCCGGCCAGGACGACGAGGTGCTCGTCGTCGGCATCCCCGGCGACCGCGAGGTCGACCTCAAGCGGCTCGAGGCCAACGTCTACCCGGCCGAGGTGCACGCGTTCGAGGCCGAGGACTTCGCGAAGTACCCCGGTCTCGTGCGCGGCTACATCGGCCCGCAGGTGCTCGCCTCGCTGGGCATCCGCTACGTCGTCGATCCCCGCGTCGTGCCCGGCTCCGCGTGGGTCACCGGCGCCAACGCCGAGGGCAAACACGCGGTCGACGTCGTGCACGGCCGCGACTTCACGCCCGCCGGCTACCTGCCCGCGGCCGAGGTGCGCGCGGGGGACCTGTGTCCCCGGTGCGGCAACGCGCTGGAGATCAACCGCGGCATCGAGATCGGGCATATCTTCCAGCTCGGGAAGAAGTTCGCGGACGCGTTCGAGCTCGACGTGCTCGGCGCCGACGGCAAGCCGATCCGGGTGACCATGGGCTCGTACGGCATCGGCGTCTCGCGCGCCGTCGCGGCGATCGTCGAGCAGCACCACGACGAGTCAGGCATCCTCTGGCCGCGCTCCGTCGCGCCCGCCGACGTGCACCTCGTACCCGTCGGCAAGGACCCCGCCGGCCTCGAAGCCGCGGAGAAGTACACGGCTGCCCTGGAGGCGGCCGGGCTGCGCGTCCTGCTGGACGACCGCGGGGTGTCGGCGGGCGTGGCGTTCGCCGACGCGGACCTGCTGGGGATCCCGGTGGTGGTGACGTTCGGGCGGTCGCTGAAGGACGGTCAGGCGGAGGTCAAGGACCGCGCGACGGGGGAGCGTTCGCTGGTGCCGCTCGACGACCTCGTCGCGACCCTCACCGGCTGACGCGTCAGCCCCAGTACCCCGCTTGCCAGGTGATCTCGGCGAGGGTGTTCTGGCCCTGCGGGCCTGGGTGCCAGTAGTCGAGCGGGCTGACGTCGGCGAGCACGAAGTCGTGCCCGAACACCGCCCCGCCGTCCCACCGGCACTGGGTATGCCGCCCGCAGGCGCGTTCCATCGCGGCGTTGTACGCCATGACGCGCTGCCGCACGCGATCGCGCGGCGCGTCCGGCGCGAGCGCGGAACGGCAGATGCCGAACTGCGCCCACCGCTCGCGTACCTCCTGCCTGTCCTTGCCCACCGCCCACAGGCGGCTCAGGTCGGGGATCGACGCCACGAGCACCCGCGCTCGCGGCAGGCCGTCGGCGAGCGTCGACATCGCCCGGTCGAACGCCGCCGTGAAGTCCGCCACCGAGGTCATCGCGTCGGCGGACGGGCGGCAGGCGTCGTTGGCGCCGATGAGGACGGTGACGTACTCCGCGTCGCTCTGCACCGCCGCGGCCGCCTGACCCGGCAGGTCGTCGACGCGGGCGCCGCTGACGGCGACGTTCGCGACCTCCAGGGGCTTGCCGCTGAGCCGCCGGATGCGGGTCGCGTGGCTCTCGACGTTGGCGCCGGTGGACCACGACGACTCGACGCAGTCCGACGGCAGCCCGCAGACCAGGAACGCCCGCGTGATCGAGTCGCCCATCGCCGCCATCCGCGCGGGGTACGCCGGCGGCGACGGCGTGGGGCTCGTGACCGGGCCGCCGTTCGAGCAGGCGGTGAGCAGCAGGGCGGCGGCGAGCAGGCGCACGGTCATCGGCCGGGGAAGTCCGGCGCGGCCAGCTCGGCGCGCCCGGTCGCCGACCAGCGCAGGTACGTCAGGTGCTCCGCCTCGTCGCCCAGCGCCGCGACGCAAAGCGCGCGCTCGCGCGGCGCCACCTCGCCGACCGCCGCGTGCCAGCGCAGCGCGAGCGAGTCCTCGATGCCGATGGCGATGTCGCGCGCGGCCTTCGCTGTCGAGACCGACCCTGGCAGCGCGTACGACGGCCGCGCCGGCTGCGGCGTGCCGCCCGCCGCGCGGATCAGCTCGGCGAGCCGGTCGCGGTGGCGCCGGTGGTCGTCGTACGCCGCCCGCGCCACCTCGCGCAGCGACTCGGGCAGGTGGGGCGCGAGGACGCCGTACAGGTGGATCGCGGCGTGCTCCTCGGCGAGCAGCGCGGCGTAGACGCCGGGCCCCTGGGCCGCGGCCGGCACGGCGAGCGCGAGGGGCGCGAGCAGCACCGCGCGGCGGGTCGGCTTCACACGAGCCCCAGGACGACGGCGTGCTGCCGGGCGCCCGCCGCCAGCTCCGCGCCGAGGACCGCGACCTTCGGGTCGCGGATCGCGCCGAGGCCGGTGACGTACCGCCCGGCCAGCGCGCGCTCCGCCTCGCGGAACGCCTTGACGAGAGACGCGGTCTTGCCGCGGAGCGGGGGCTGGGGCACGGGTGTGGGAGGGCCCGCGCCGCGGACGCGCAGGTGGTCGAGCACGGCGTCGGCGCGGGCGAGGTGGTTGGCGCGCAGCGCCTTCAGCACCGGCCCCTTCGGGCTGCCGTAGCGTGCGGCGATGCCGTGCTCGGCGGCGTACCAGGCGGTCAGCACCGCGACGTCGGGGTCGACCGGTGTCGGGGAGGGACTCGGCGAGGGGCTGGGCCGCGGAGGCGAGGACGAGCGCGTGCACCCCGCCAGCACGGCGGCGCCGAGCGCGGCGGCGAGCACGGCGTCGCGGTCCACTCAACGGACTGTAATCGTGCCCGTCATGTAGTTGTGGATCCCGCAGTAGTACGTGACGACGCCGCTCTTCGCCGGCGTGAACGTGAACATCTCGCCCTTGCGCACCAGCTCCGACGCGAACGACTTGTCCTCCGCGACGACGGAGTGGGCACCCTTGCCCTCCAGGTCGTCGTCGCGCTCGGTCCACGTCACCGGCTGCCCTACGGCAACCGTGACGTCGCCGGGCATGAACGCGTACAGCTCGATGCCGACCTGGGCCGGGCCGGGGGTGGCGGCCGGTCGCGCGCCGCCACCCCCGTTCCCGCAGCCGGCCGCGACCACGGCGAGGGCCAGGGTCGCGATCGCGGTCGGCCTGACCATTGAGTGAGGCGTCCGGCGACGACTGCCCTGCTGCGCGACGACCAGGCGGCGACCGGCTGCGTTCTCGACCCCGCGGATAGCGCTGCTATCGACGGGGCCTCGGCCTTGCCGCTCATCCCCCTGGCCGCCGCTCGCGACGGGCGACGTCGCCGGACGACTCACAGCTAGACCCCCGCCTCGTTGCTCGGCCGGGCGCCGAGCGAGGTGGCGGTCTCCCCGAGCGGGACGAACGTGTCCGGCACGGGGTACTCGCCGAGGACGTACAGCAGGATCGCGGCGTGCTGCCGCTCGACCGGCGCGATGGTCGCGACGGCGGCGATCGCCTCGGGGGAGGTGAGCTCGCCCATCTGCTTCGTGTACGTCGCGGCGGCGGTGTTCTCCAGGGTCAGCGCCAGCTTGGCGAGGCCGGGGAGGTCGTTCACCTTGCCGTACATCTCCGTCACCGGACCGGCCAGCGCCGGGTCGGGCTTGGTGAACGGCTGCCCGCCCGCCTTGGTCAGCGCCGCGTTGAACGCCTTGGCGTGGTCGGTGTGCTGCGCCTTGGCGTGCTTCGCGAACTCCGCGATGGCGGGTGGCACCGACTTGCCGAACTTGCCCTTCGGCGTGTCCATCAGCGCCTGGCCGTAGGCGAAGACCGCGAGGTTCTCCAGGCTGGCGTTCGTGGCCAGCGCGGAGAGGTCGGCGTTCGCCGCGGAGGGGGTCGCCGACGGCGTCGTCGTGGCGGAGGTGCCGGACGAGCCCGGGCTCGCCCCGTCGGAGCAGGCCGCCAGCGCGACCGCGCCGAGCAGCGTGCCGCCGCCGACGAGGAACGCCCTGCGGCTCGACGCCTGCGTCTTGAGCGTGCGGCGCAGGTCGGCGCCGAAGTCGCCGAGGGACTCCCGCAGCTTCGGGAACGTCTCCTCGTGCATCTCGTTCATCTGCGCGGTCATGGCGCGCAGCTCGCGTTCCATCACTTCACTGCCCCCTCGGTGGCCGGGCTGGCCAGCTCGGTCTTCTTGAACGTCTCCGGGATCGGCGCGCTGCCGGCCGCGGCCGGGAGCTTGGCGATGTCCACGGCGCCGCCGGTGGCCTTGACCGTGACGAGCTGCGGGGCCTTGCCCGCGAGCAGCGCCTTGACCGCGATGAGGGTCGTGAGGTGCTGCGACTCGACGCCCGCGACCGTGCCGAACAGCAGGCGTACCTGCGGGTCCGTGAGGTCCTGGACGTTCTTGACGTACGTGCTCGTCGCGACGTCCTCGAGGGTGATGGCCAGCTCGACGAGGTCGAGGGGGTTGCCCTTCTTCAGCTTCGGGACGGCGCCGGTGACGACGGGCGCGTACTTCGGGTTGGGGTCCTTCTGCTCCTTGCCGCCGAGCTCCACGGCCTTCGCGTTGAACGCCTTCCCGTGGTCGGTGTGCTGCGCCATCGTCGTCTTGGCGAACGCCGCCACGGTCTTGAACGCGGCGTTCTCCGGGTTCTTCAGGTACGGCAGCGTCAGTGCCGTCTGGTACGCGAGGACGGCGAGGTTCTCGAGCGACGCGGCGGTCTGCAGCGCGCTCACCTCGTCGCCGGCGGCGTACGCGGGGCGGGTCGCCAGCGCGACCGCGCCGGTGGCGAGGCCGGCGCCGACCAGGGTGCGGCGCACTCTGGCGGCCTGTCGTTCCTTGGCCAGCTCGACGATCTCGTCGAGCGGCTCCTTCATCGAGCGCATGGCGTCGGCGTGCAGGTCTGCCGACTCGGCCATGAGCTCGGTGAAGGCGCCTGGGTCCACGTGTTGCGTCACGGGGCGCTCCTTCTCCGGGGTCACGGGAGGTGCTCTTACGAGGTCTCCTTCGGGGGAGCGGCCCGATCGGATTGCCCGGTCCCGTCCGAACTTGGGATGCGCTGCCGTCCTGCGCGTGCGCGAAGGCATCACAAGAAGCGTGGGTGATCAGCGCGGCGCGGCGTAACGGGCTCGCCGCGCGCGGGCCGCGCCGCGTAGGGTGAAAAGCGTCCGTTCCACAACACAACAGTCCCGGGAGGCGGCATGAGCGGCGCCGCGGCGACCCGGGTCAGGGCGGCCATCGAGCCTGCCCTGACCGGTGCCGGGTACTACGTGGAGGACGTCGCCGTGCGCGCGGCCGGCAAGCGCCAGCTCGTGCAGGTCGCGGTCGACAAGGACGACGCGCTCACCCTCGACGACGTCGCCGAGGCCACCCGCGTCGTCTCCCAGGCGCTGGACGAGGCCGACCCGTTCCAGGGCGCGTACGTCCTCGAGGTCACCTCGCCCGGAGTCGACAGGCCGCTCACGCTGCCCCGCCACTGGCGCCGCAACGCCGGCCGCCTCGTCGAGGTACGCCGCACCGACGGCACCGAGGTCACCGGCCGCGTGCAGAGCGCCGACGACGACGGCGCCGAGCTGCTCGTCGTCGTGGACGGCCAGGTCCGCGTCGAGTACGCCGACGTCGCCAAGGCGAAGGTCGTGGTCGAGTTCACCCGCGCCGAGGGAGAGGACGACGACGCATGAACGTCCTACCTCCCGCCCCGCGGGCCTGCTGCGCGACGCCGTCGGCGGCGCCTCGCCGCGTTGTCGTCGTCGCGCGGGGCGCTGCCCTGCGCTCCTCCTCCGCCTTGCGATCCACCACCGCCGACGCCGCTCGCGACGGCCGCGGGACAGGAGGCACGACGTGAACGTCGACATCGCCGCGCTCCGTTCGATCGAGCGCGAGAAGGACATCTCGTTCGACACGGTCGTCGAGGCCATCGAGACCGCGCTTGCCACGGCGTACCGCAAGACCGACGGCGCGCACGGCGAGTGCCGCGTCGAGGTCGACCGCAAGACCGGGGAGGTACGCCTCTACGCCCGCGAGCTCGACGACGAGGGCAGCCTCGTCCGCGAGTACGAGGACACCCCCGAGGACTTCGGCCGCATCGCCGCGATGACGGCCAAGCAGGTCATCCTCCAGCGCCTGCGCGACGCCGAGCAGGAGCTGACGTACGGCGAGTACGCCGGCCGCGAGGGCGACGTCGTCGCCGGCATCATCCAGCAGCACTCCAGCCAGAACGTCCTCGTCCAGCTCGGCAAGGTCGAGGCCGTCCTGCCGGTCGCGGAGCAGGTGCCCGGCGAGCGGTACGAGCACGGCCAGCGCATCCGCGCGTACGTCCTCCAGGTCCACAAGGGCGTCCGCGGCCCGTCGATCACGCTGAGCCGCACGCACCCGAACCTCGTGAAGAAGCTATTCGCGCTGGAGGTGCCGGAGATCGCCGACGGCACCGTCGAGATCGCCGCCATCGCCCGCGAGGCGGGGCACCGTTCCAAGATCGCGGTGCGCTCGAAGAGCCCCAGCGTCAACGCCCGCGGCGCCTGCATCGGGCCCATGGGCCAGCGGGTCCGCAACGTCGTCACTGAGCTGCACGGCGAGAAGATCGACATCGTCGACTGGTCCGACGACCCGGCGACGTTCGTCGGCAACGCCCTGTCACCCGCGACGGTCAACTCCGTCGAGATCGTCGACGCGACGGCGAAGTCGGCGCGCGTGGTCGTCCCCGACTACAAGCTGTCGCTCGCCATCGGCAAGGAGGGCCAGAACGCCCGCCTCGCCGCCCGCCTCACGGGCTGGCGCATCGACATCCACTCCGACGCCGAGACCCCGCCCGAGGAGGCCCCGGAGCCCGCCGAACATACGGCTGGCGGTCCTGAGGGGGCTTCGCGGTAGACTTGGCCACGGAACGCCCGGGCGCTCCGGTCCGCACGTGTGTGGGCTGCCGTACCCGGGCGGCGAAGTTCGAGCTCCTGCGCGTCGTGGCGCGAGCGGACGGCACTCTTGCCGTCGACTCCCGCGGACGGATGCCGGGACGGGGCGCGCACGTGCACCCCGATCCGGCCTGCGTCGACCTCGCGGAACGCCGCAAGGCGTTCCCGCGAGCGTTACGGCTCTCGGGCCCGGTCGACCTCTCGCCGGTACGCACGTTCCTGAACGCACCGACAACCGAAGGCAGCTGATCACGGATGACGTCGCGATGAGCGCTCGCAACCGATGAGCACGCCCATGTAGTAACAACCGAGGAGCAACGCGTGGCGAAGCGGGTCTACGAACTCGCCAAGGAGCTGGGGCTGGAGAGCAAGGCCCTGGTGTCCTGGTTGAAGGACAACGGAGAGTTCGTCCGTTCGGCGTCGTCGACCGTGGAGATGCCGGTCGAGCGCAAGGTCCGCGCGGCGTTCCCCGACGCGGCACCACCCGCCGCGAAGCCGGCCAAGGCCCCGGCGAAGAAGGCCGCGGCAGCAGCCGCGCCCGCGCCGTCCGACGGCGCGGCCGCCGCCCCCGTCGAGGCGGCCCCCACGATCACGGCGCCCCCCGCCGAGGAGCCCGCCGCGGCCGCCGCGAGCGCGCCCCCCGCCGCGACCCCCGCGGCCCCGCCGACGCCCGGCCTCCCGCCGCGGCCCCCGGCGGCGCCCGGCATGCCGCGGCCAGGCAACAACCCGTTCGGCTCGCCCGGTCTCCCGCCGCGCCCGATGCCAGGCCCGCGCCCCGGCGTACCCGGCATGGCGCCGCGCCCCGGCGTACCCGGCATGCCCCCGCGGCCCGGCATGGGCGCGCGGCCAGGCCCTGGCGGCGTAGCACCTCGTCCCGGCATGGCTCCCCGTCCTGGCATGGGCGCCCCCGGCGCCCGGCCCGGCGCGCCCGGTGCCCGTCCCGGCGCCCCCGGCGCGGGCCGCCCCGCAGGCGGCGGCTACGGCGGCGCTCGTCCCGGCGGTCCCGGCGGCGCCACCGGTGGTGGCTACGGCGGCGCTCGTACGGGCGGTGCCCCCGGTGGCGGCGGTGCCGCCGGTCGTCCGGGTGGCGGCGGCTACGCCGGCCGTCCCGGTGGCGGCGGCGCGCCCGGCGGGCGCGGACGCGGCGGCGGCACGGCGGGTGCGTTCGGCCGGCCAGGCGGCGGGCGTCCGGTCCGCGGCCGCAAGAGCAAGAAGCAGCGGCGTCAGGAGTTCGACAACCTCGAGGCGCCGACGAGCAGCGGCATCATCCCCCGTGGCAAGGGCGAGACCGTTCGCCTCGCCCGCGGGGCGTCGCTCGCCGACTTCGCCGACAAGATCAACGTCAACCCCGGCACGCTCGTCCAGCTGCTGTTCGGCCTCGGCGAGATGGTGACCGCGACGCAGTCCTGCTCCGACGAGACGCTGGAGCTGCTCGGCGTCCAGCTCGACTACGTCGTCGAGATCGTCAGCCCCGAGGACGAGGACCGCGAGCTGCTGGAGACGTTCGACCTCGAGTTCGGCGGCGAGTACGGCGACGACGTCGAGATGATCACGCGGCCACCGGTCGTCACGGTCATGGGTCACGTCGACCACGGCAAGACCAAGCTCCTCGACGCGATCCGCAACGCCGAGGTGGCCGAGGGCGAGGCCGGTGGCATCACGCAGCACATCGGCGCGTACCAGGTGCACAACCACCACCACGACCGGCTCATCACGTTCATCGACACCCCGGGCCACGAGGCGTTCACCGCCATGCGAGCCCGCGGTGCCAAGGTCACCGACATCGCGATCCTCGTGGTCGCGGCCGACGACGGCGTCAAGCCGCAGACCATCGAGGCGCTCAACCACGCCCAGGCGGCCGACGTGCCGATCGTCGTGGCCGTCAACAAGATCGACAAGGAAGGCGCCAACCCCGACAAGGTGCGTCAGCAGCTCACCGAGTACAACCTCGTCGCCGAGGAGTACGGCGGCCAGACGCTGTTCGTCGACGTCTCGGCCAAGGCCGGCATCGGCATCGAGGAGCTGCTCGACGCCGTCCTGCTCACCGCCGACGCGGCGCTCGACCTGTCCGCTCCGGCCGACGTCGACGCGCAGGGCGTCGCCATCGAGGCGCACCTCGACAAGGGCCGCGGCCCTGTCGCCACCGTGCTGGTCCAGCGCGGCACGCTGCGGGTCGGCGACTCGATCGTCGCGGGCGACGCGTTCGGCCGTGTCCGCGCCATGCTCGACGAGCACGGCAACGCCGTCGAGGAGGCAGGTCCCTCGCGGCCCGTTCTCGTCCTCGGCTTCACGTCCGTCCCCGGCGCCGGCGACAACTTCCTCGTCGTCCCCGAGGACCGCGTCGCCCGGCAGATCGCCGAACGCCGCCAGGCCCGCGAGCGCAACGCCGAGCTGGCCCAGCAGCGCGGGCGCCCGTCCCTCGAGGACCTGTTCGAGCGCATCGAGGCCGGCAAGGTCGACACGCTCAACCTCATCCTCAAGGGCGACGTCTCGGGTTCGGTCGAGGCCGTCGAGGACGCGCTGCTCAAGATCGAGGTCGGCGACGAGGTCGGCCTGCGGATCATCCACCGCGGCGTCGGCGCCATCACCGAGAACGACGTCACCCTGGCCAAGGCCTCCGACGCCGTCATCCTCGGGTTCAACGTCCGCCCCGAGGGCAAGGCCCGCGAGCTGGCCGAGCGCGAGCGGATCGACGTCCGCTACTACTCGGTCATCTACCAGGCCATCGACGACATCGAGGCCGCCCTCAAGGGCATGCTCAAGCCCGAGTTCGAAGAGGTGCAGCTCGGTACCGCCGAGGTCCGCGAGGTCTTCAAGGTCCCGAAGATCGGCAACGTCGCCGGCTCGCTCGTCCGCTCCGGCACCATCGTCCGCAACTCGAAGGCCAGGCTCGTTCGCGACGGTGTCGTCGTCGCCGACAACCTCACCATCGACTCGCTGCGGCGGTTCAAGGACGACGTACGCGACGTCCTCGAGGGCTACGAGTGCGGTATCGGCCTCGGCAACTTCAACGACATCAAGGTCGACGACGTCATCGAGACCTGGGAGCTCCGCGAGAAGCCGCGGGCCTAGCGGCTCGTGTTCACCGGCACTCTCGCGCTCGACCTTCTCCTGGGAGACGTGCACTCCCTCAAGGAGAAGCGCTCGGTCGTGCGGCCGATCG
This sequence comes from Frankiaceae bacterium, assembly GCA_035556555.1. Classification (GTDB taxonomy): domain Bacteria; phylum Actinomycetota; class Actinomycetes; order BP-191; family BP-191; genus BP-191. Next base: position 10,783 of record DATMES010000045.1, on the reverse strand, counting down.
TCGCGGAGCTCCGTCGCAAGTACGACGTCTCCGCGGCGGAGGCCGGGCACCTCGACCTCCACCGCCGCGCGCTGGTGGGTGTCGCGGTCGTTGCCGCCGACCGCGCGCACTGCGTCGAGGTGCTCGATGCGGCGGAACGCCTCGTCATGGGGCACCCTGAGGTGGAGATCGTCTCCGCGCACACCTCGTTCCACTCCCTGGAGGACGACCAATGACCGACGTAGCCCGCGCGCGCAAGCTCGCGGACCGCATCAAGACGGTCGTCGCCGAGACGGTCGAGTTCGGCGTGAAGGACCCGCGCCTGGGGTTCGTCACCTTCACCGACGCGCGCGTGACCCCGGACCTGCGCGAGGCGACGCTGTTCTACACGGTGCTCGGCGACGACACCGCGCACACCGACACCGCCGTCGCGCTGGAGTCGGCGAAGGGCGTGCTCCGCGCGGAGATCGGCAAGCAGTGCAGGCTGCGGTTCACGCCGACGCTGACGTTCACCGCCGACCGTGTGCCCGAGGACGCCGACCGGATCGAGGCGCTGGTCCGCGAGGCGCGCGAGGCCGACGCCCGTGTCGCCGCGGCGGCCGCCACGGCCCAGCCCGCGGGCGAGGCGGACCCGTACAAGAAGCCCCGCGAGGAAGACGACGAGGAGTGACCGACGCGGCCGTACGTGCCCCCGCGGGCCCCGTCTGGGACGAGGCCGTCGGGCTGCTGCGTAGCGCCGACGAGGTCGCGCTCGCCTGCCACGTCGGCCCCGACGGCGACGCGCTCGGGTCACTGCTCGCGCTCGCGATCGGGCTGCGTTCCCTCGGCAAGCGGGTCGTCGCGTCGTGGGGGAGCGAGCCGTTCGAGGTGCCTGCGCAGTATGCGTTCCTCCCGGGTCTCGACCTGCTGACGCCGCCGGAGTCGTTCCCCGCGGCGCCGGAGCTGCTCGTGACGTTCGACACCGGCTCGCTCGACCGGCTCGGCGTCCTGGCCGGCAACGCCAAGAACGCCGCGCACGTCGTCGTCGTCGACCACCACGTCTCCAACACGCGCTTCGGCACCGTCAACCTGCTCGACACCGACGCCGCCGCGAGCGCGCTGCTCGTCGACGAGCTGCTGCGCCGCCTCGGGGTGCCGATCGACGCGGACATCGCCGCCTGCCTCTACACGGGGCTGACGACGGACACCGGGTCGTTCAAGTACCAGGCGACGACGCCCGCCGTGCACGGCGTCGCCGCGCGGCTGCTGGAGACCGGCATCGACCACGCCGCGATCGCGCGGGAGGTCTGGGACACCAAGCCGTTCGGCTACGTGAAGCTGCTCGGCGTCCTCCTCGGCCGCGCGACGCTCGAGGACGGCCTCGTCTGGACGTGGTCGACGCAGGCCGACTTCGCGGCGTACGGCGTCACGATGGACGACATCGAGGGCGCCATCGACGTGCTGCGCACGACCGTCGAGGCCGAGGTCGCGGTGATCTGCAAGGAGACGCCGGAGGGCTCGTACGCCGTGTCGATGCGCGCCAAGGGCGCCACCGACGTCGGCGCCGCCGCGGTGTCGCTCGGCGGCGGCGGGCACCGGTACGCCGCGGGCTTCACCAGCGAGGCCGACCTCGCGACGACGATGGACCGGCTGCGTACGGCGCTGCGTCGACCTCGCCCGTGAGCGGCCTGCTCGTCGTCGACAAGCCGGCGGGGTGGACCAGCCACGACGTCGTCGCGCGGGTACGCCGCCTCGCCGCCACCAGGCGCGTGGGCCACGCAGGGACGCTCGACCCGATGGCGACCGGCGTGCTCGTCCTCGGCATCGAGAAGGCCACCAGGCTGCTCGGCCACCTGACGCTGCACGAGAAGACGTACGACGCCACCATCCGCCTCGGCGCCGACACCGTGTCGCACGACGCGGAGGGCGAGGTGACCGCGGCGTACGACACGTCCTCGGTCACCGAGGCCGGCGTGCGTTCCGCGGCGGAGGCCCTTGTCGGCGAGCTCGACCAGGTGCCGCCGGCGGTGAGCGCGATCAGCGTGGGTGGCGTGCGGTCGTACGCCCGCGCGCGGCGCGGCGAGGACGTCGTGCTGCCGCCGCGGCGGGTGACCGTGCACGCGTTCGAGGTGCTGGCGGTGCGGGGCGACGACGTGGACGTGCGGGTGCGGTGCTCGGCGGGGACGTACGTCCGCGCGCTGGCTCGCGACCTCGGCGCCACCCTGGGCGTGGGCGGTCACCTGACGGCGCTGCGGCGTACGGCCTCGGGGCCGTACGCGCTCCCCGCGCCGACCCTCGACGACCTGGAACGCGACGGGGTCGCCGCGCACCTGGTGCCGATCACGGAGGCGGCGCGGGCGGCGTTCGCCGTGCTGACCGTCGGCGCGGAGGACGCGCGCCGGGTGACGACCGGCGTGCGGATCGCGGCGGGGGCAACGCCAGAGGGGGCGTTCGCGATCTGCGACGAGTCGGGGGCGCTGCTCGCGCTCGCCGAGTCCCGCGCCGACGGCCGGCTCGGCTACCTCGCGGTGTTCGCCTAGAGCGGTTGTACGCAGACGTTGACGAACACCGACTCGGTGCCGAAACCCTCGCGCGCTCCCGCGCAGACGCCCGGCGGATCCGGGTCGAAGCAAGGACCGGGGCTCACCGAGACCAGGCCGGTCGTGACGTCCACCTGGACGCAGACCTCCGCCGCTGAGGCCGGCGGAGCGGGCATTGCGACAGCGGCGACCAGGGCAGAGCAGAGCAGAGTGAAGCGCAACATCAGGGCCTCCCGTGTTCTGAGGGGTAGGGGCAGGAGACCGTTCCGGCGCGCGCGCCCGCGTCAGCCGGTCTTAGCAGAGCGTGGTTTCGTAGCAGACGCTGAAATCGTTGGTGTAGACCCACGTCTCCAGGGTCAGTGGGGTCTCCCCGACCTGGGTCTCGGCTTCCTGCGTGACGATCTCTCCTTCCTCCGCGATCTTGCGGTTCAGGGCGACTTCCCCTGACGTCTCGTCGGACTCGACCGACGCGCCGGACTCGCCGTCCGGGTTGGCGTAGACCTCGGCGTCGGGTGCCGGGGCGTTGACGTTCGGCGGGGCGACGTAGAGCGTGCCGTCGGGGGCGTCGGGCGTGTCGCCGCCGGGAGTCCACGGCGTGGCCGGCTGTACGCCCGGCACGCCGCCAGCCGTGCCAGCGGGACCGACCCCGCCGTCGGTGTACGCCTCGGAGGTTCCGTCCGTGGTGGTCGTTGCCGTCGAGCCGTCCTCGACGCCGGTGTCCCAGACCTCCGCACCCGCGGCGAGTGCCTCGTCCGACGTGCCCGCGGCACCCGGCACGCCGGCGGCGACGTCACCGACACCGCGCGGCAGCCCGGAGTAGAGATCGCGCGCGGTGTGCTCGTACGCGATCGCCCCGCGCTGGTCCGAGACGGCGGCGGGGCGCGCGAGGCGGCCGTCCGCGGCATTCGCGCCCGACCCGTGGATGACGAGGCCGATGCCGCCGGCCGTGATCGCGGCGCCGATCGCGAGCTCGCCCGCGACGGACACCGTGGCGCCGCTCGCCATCTGCAGCCGCGCGCCGGCCGTCGCGCCGAGACGCCGTAGCCGCGCGAGCAGGCCAGGCAGCCCGGGAACGAGGACCGCGGGGCCGCGGTACTCGTTCTTCATCGCGCGCCTGGCGCGCAGGAGCAGCTGCTCGAACGCGTTGCGCTTGAGCCCGAAGAACTCGGCGAGCTCGGCGGCGTCGCGGTCCTCGGCGTACCGCATGTAGAGGACGGCGCTGTGCCGCTTGTCGATCTTGGCGAGCGCCTCGTTGACGGCCGCGATGGTGACGATGCGCTCCGTGTCGTCGGGTACGGCGGGGGCGCTGTCGCGGATGTCCTCGACCGACACCTCGACGGCGGTACGGCGCCAGTACGCCGGGAGGAGGTTCGTGGCGATGGTGTACAGGTACGGCAGCAGCCGGCGCCGCTGGTCGAACCCGGGCAGGTACTCGAGCACCCGCGTCCAGGTCTCCTGCGCGAGCTCCTCGGCACTCAGCCGGTCGCCGTGGCACTTGCCGTAGAGATACCCCAGGATCCGCGCCGAGTAGCGCTCGTACAGCGTGTCGAACGCCGTGGGGTCGCCGTTGAGGTAGGCGCGGACGAGGAGGCCGTCGGGGGACCCGGCGGCGGGGTGCTCGGCGTACGAACTCATGTCAGCCCCCGTACTTTGTAGGGAAAGCAGGGGCACACCGTGGCATAAACCGGGCGAAACGGGCCAGGGCGCCGCCCCAACAAGTTCCTGGTAGGGGTGACGGCTCACCCCTCACCATTTTTCGGAACGGCCGTAAGCGACCGGCGCCTCCGCCGCTATTCAAGGGCGACGGAAGGGGCGACCGAATGGGGAACACCGATGTGGCGTCACTCGCCGAGCGACGGCGTGACCGAGGAGGTCTCGTGGCGCCGCAGGCCGCCGGCGGCGGTGCGGCGGAGCCGTCGCGCGCGTCGTTGCACGTCGTGATCCGCGCCGTCGTCGTCCACCAGGACGCGGGGCTGCGCGACGAGATCGCGGGGGTGCTGGCCGACGAGGACGTGCGCGTCGTCGCGTGCCTCGACACCCCGGAGGCGTACGCCGACTGCGCCCCCGACGTCGTCGTCCTCGCCCACCGGCCGCCGGGGACGTCGGCCGTGGACCTCTGCGAACGTCTCCGCGCCGCCGACCCGTCCTGCCCCGCGATCGTCGTCGTCGCCGCGGACCCGCGCGCGGTGCTGCTGCGTCGCGCGATCCAGACGGGGGCGACGGGGTTCGTCTGCGCGGGGTCGCCGCCGCAGGTGCTCCGCGAGGCGATCCGGTGGGCGAGCGCCGGTCGCGTGTTCCTCGACCCCGCGTGCGGGGGGCTGGTGGTGGAGCTGGTGGCGAAGACGCAGAAGGGGCTGCCGTACGGCCTCACGCGCGCGGAGCTTGACGTCGTCGCGCTGCTGCCCAAGGGCATGCCCAACCGCGAGATCGCCAACGAGCTCGGCATCTCCGAGAACACCGTCAAGACCCACCTGCGCCACGCGCTCCGCAAGCTCGGCGTGCGCGACCGCGCGCAGGCGGCGGCACTGGTCGTACGAGAAGGGCTGGCCTAGGCCCTGGACCCGCGCCTGGTGCCTCCGTAGGGGGAGGCCCAGGCGCGGTCCGCCAGGCCACTAGAGTCGCGGCATGCAGCGCTGGCGCGGGCTGGACGCGGCGCCCTCCGGATGGCGGCGGTGCGTCGTCACGATCGGCGTCTTCGACGGCGTGCACCGCGGCCACCAGGCGATCATCGGCGAGGCCGTCGCGCGCGCTCGCACCGCGGACGTACCGAGCGTGGTGCTGACGTTCGACCCGCACCCGTCGGAGGTCGTACGCCCAGGCTCCCATCCCAGCGTCCTCACGAGCCCGCGGTACAAGGCCGATCTGGTCGCCTCGCTCGGTGCCGACGTGCTCTGCGTGCTGGAGTTCACGCCGGAGTTCAGCAGGCTGACGCCCGCGGAGTTCGCGCACCTCGTCCTCGTCGAGCACCTGCACGCCGTCGGCGTCGTCGTCGGCGAGAACTTCCGCTTCGGCCACAAGGCGGCCGGCGACGTGGGGGAGCTGGCGCGGATCGGCGAACGGTTCGGCTTCGCGGCGACCGGCGTGCCGCTCGTCCGCGACGGGGGGACGACGATCTCCTCGACGTACGTGCGGTCCTGCGTCGACGCCGGGGACGTCGTGGCGGCCGCGCGCGCCCTGGGTCGTGAGCACCGGGTCGAGGGCGTCGTCGTCCGCGGCGACGCGCGCGGCCGGACGCTCGGTTACCCGACCGCCAACCTCCGAACCGCGCCGTACACCGCTGTGCCCGCCGATGGCGTGTACGCGGCATGGCTGGTCCGCGCGGGGGAGAGACTCCCCGCCGCCGTGTCCGTCGGGACCAACCCGACGTTCGAGGGCCGCGAACGCCGCGTGGAGGCGTACGTCATCGACTTCGACGGCGACCTCTACGGCGAGACGCTGGCGCTGGACTTCGCGGCGTCGTTGCGCGCGGCCGACACCATGCGCTTCGACTCGGTCGAGGAGCTCGTCGCGCAAATCGGCCGAGACGTCGCGAACGCCCGCGAAGTGCTGCGCTCCTAGGACTTTCGTCCTACCCGCGATTAACCCTCATGGTGGGTACGGGGCGCTCGTACGCCGCCGATGACAGGTGCAGGGGGTCGGAAGCACGCGAAACACCGGAGGCGGATGTGACCACGGGGGCTCAACGGATCCTGGTCGTCGACGACGACCCCAACATCCGCGGCATGGTCAAGCTGGTCCTCGAGACCGAGGGGTACACCGTCGACCTCGCCGAGGACGGCTTCGCCGCGCTCCGGGCGGTGGAGGGCAAGAACCCCGACTGCGTCGTGCTCGACATCATGATGCCGGGCATGGACGGCCACGCCGTCCTCAGCCGCATCCGCGGCGGCGCCCGGGGCTCGCTGCCCGTCGTGATGCTCACGGCGGCGGCCGGCGACGACCAGGCCTGGCAGGCCTGGACCGAGGGAGTCGACTACTTCCTCGCCAAGCCGTTCGACGCCGACGAGCTGCTGCGCTTCCTCAACTACCTCTTCCAGGAGCACCGCAGCGCGTAGTGCGCGTGGACCGACGGGCGGGGGCCACCCCTTGGCCAGGTTCCGCACGTTCCCTTAGTCGGCCAAGGGGTGGCCCGCCCCCGCTCCTGTCCAGTCCCGTGCCTCGATCGCCGAGGTCAGCGCCTCGGTCGCCCGCGTCAGGGCCTCGGCCGCGGCCCGGATCGCCGCGGCGTCGCCGGCGACAGCGGTCCGCGACAGGGGCGCGGGGCCGGGGTCACCCAGTGTCTCGGCGGCGAGGCGTTCGAGGACCCACTCGCGCATGAGCGCGGTCGGAGCCTCGCCCCGCGCGGCGGCGAGGGCGCGGAGATCTTCGAGCCGGTCGACCGGGATCCGGATGGAGTAGACCTGCGACGCGATGCGCCGGAGTCGTTCGCGGGCCGTCGAGTGGACGGCCGCGACCGCCGCCTCGTCGACCGGTCCGTCGAGGTCGTCGTCGACGGCCGCGTCCAGGTCGGCGCGCGCCAGGTCGTCGGGCGCGCCCTCGCCGGCGACGGCGTGCCGGCCGTTCTGGTGCCCGCGGGTCATCTCGGCTCTCCCTGTCATGCGACGTCACTGCTCCCGCGACGGCGCCAGTAGAACTGCGCCGCCTTCTGGCTGGCCGGCATCGCGGTGACGCCCCTCCACCGCCCTTGGCGCAGGTCGACAGGATGCAGGATCACCCGCAGGACGCGTCCCTCGCGCCGGGACCAGGACGGGGCGGCGCGTTGGGCGACCAGCCTGTGACACGGAAGTCGGCGCTGCGCGTGAGGCTGTACGCGGCGTACGGATCGGTCGCGGCCTCCGTCGCCCACTCGGCGACGACGTCCACCTCGTCGGGGTCGTCCGGATAGCGCGTCGTACGGCTGCCGATGTGCCCGATCGCGCGGTCGTCCCACGCCACCTCCGTCACCTCGAGGTCGTGCAGCCGCCGGCCCCGGAACCGCCCGTCATCCAACGGTGCCCCCGTTCTCCTGTGTATTACATGCGTAATACGCTCTCACGGAGGCGACGCCGCCGTCAACCCTCTTTGGGTCACGCAAAGTGCCTCTGCTAAGGTTGGCGATGCCGAAACCCTTCGGCGCGTTGCAGACTGCCCGGGTGACCACGACCTCGGGACAACGCCGACCACCATGAGGAGCCCGTCAAGTGCCGCTCGCCAGTGACGTCAAGCAGCAGATCATGTCCGACTACGCCACCGTCGAGCGCGACACCGGCTCTCCCGAGGTCCAGGTTGCGATGCTGACGCGTCGCATCAGCGACCTGACGGAGCACCTCAAGACGCACAAGCACGACCACCACAGCCGTCGCGGGCTGCTCCTGCTCGTCGGGCGCCGCCGCCGGCTGCTCCAGTACCTCGCCAAGACCGACATCAACCGCTACCGCGCGCTCATCGAGCGCCTCGGGCTGCGGCGCTAGACCCCAAGACGGGCGGTTCCCTCAGGGACCGCCCGTCGCCGTTCCACCCGTGAGACCGCCGCCGCCCGCCCGGGCGGCGCGCGAAACCCGGAGCCCGGCCGACCGCCGTCATCGCGGACAGGGCCCGGAGACCGGTCCTCGGTGGTGGCATCCGGGCCTGACCCGGACGCTTCGACTGAAGACCGGCCGCCGCCCGCCGCGTGCCGCGCGCACGCCGTGCTCCTGCCTTCGTAGGAGGAGTACGTGGCGTCACTCCAGCCACACAGCACCACCGCCACCATCGGCGACCGCACCCTGACGTTCTCGACCGGCCGGCTCGCCCGGCAGGCCGGCGGCTCGGTGACGGTGACCCTGGGCGACACCGTCGTCCTGTCGGCCACGACGGCCGCGAAGAACCCCCGCGACCAGGTCGACTTCTTCCCGCTGACGGTCGACGTCGAGGAGCGGATGTACGCCGCCGGCAAGATCCCCGGTGGCTTCTTCCGCCGTGAGGGCAAGGCGTCGGAGGACGCCACGCTGACCTGCCGCCTGACGGACCGCCCGCTGCGCCCCTGCTTCCCCAAGGGCTTCCGCAACGAGGTCCACGTCGTCATGACGATCCTCGCGATCGACGACGCCAACCCGTACGACGTCCTGGCGATCAACGCCGCCGCCGCGTCGACGCTGCTCGCCGGCCTGCCGTTCACCGGCCCGGTGGGCGCCGCCCGCGTGAGCCACGTGGACGGCCAGTGGGTCGCGTTCCCGACGTGGGAGGAGGGCGAGCGCGCGACGTTCGACATGATCGTCGCCGGCCGCCTGCTCCCCGACGGCACCGTCGCCATCACGATGGTCGAGGCCGAGGCCACGACCGCCACCGTGCAGCTGGTCGCCGACGGCGCGCCGAAGCCGACCGAGGAGGTCGTCGCCGAGGGCCTCGCGTTCGCGGAGGGCGCCATCAAGGCGAGCTGCGAGGCGCAGTCCGAGCTGGCCAAGCTGGCCGGCAAGGAGACCGCCGAGTACCCCGTGTTCGCCGAGTACGGCGACGACGCGATGACCGCCGTCCGCGGTGCCGTCGAGTCCGAGCTCGTCTCCGCGCTGACCATCAAGGGCAAGCAGGAGCGCGAGACCGAGGTCGAGCGGATCAAGGACCTCGCCAAGGAGAAGCTCGCGACCGAGTTCGAGGGCCGCGAGAAGGAGATCACCGCGGCGTACCGCTCGCTGACGAAGACGCTCGTACGCCGGCGCATCGTGTCGGAGAAGACCCGCATCGACGGCCGCGGCCTCACCGACATCCGCGAGCTGCACGCCGACGTGGACGTGCTGCCCCGGGTGCACGGCTCGGCGCTGTTCGAGCGCGGCGAGACGCAGATCCTCAACGTCGCCACGCTGGCGATGCTGCGGATGGAGCAGATGATCGACACGCTCTCGCCGGAGAACCGCAAGCGGTACATGCACCACTACAACTTCCCGCCGTACTCGACGGGTGAGACCGGCTTCATGCGCGGGCCGAAGCGCCGCGAGATCGGCCACGGCGCGCTCGCCGAGCGGGCACTGCTGCCCGTCCTCCCGACGAAGGAGGAGTTCCCGTACGCCATCCGCACCGTGTCGGAGGCGCTGGGCTCCAACGGCTCCACGTCGATGGGCTCGGTCTGCGCGTCCACGCTGTCGCTGCTCGCGGCGGGCGTTCCGCTCAAGGCGCCGGTCGCCGGCATCGCGATGGGCCTTGTCTACGAGAACGGCGAGTACGGCGTCCTCACCGACATCCTCGGCGCCGAGGACGCGTACGGCGACATGGACTTCAAGGTCGCCGGCACCCGTGACTTCGTCACGGCGCTGCAGCTCGACACCAAGCTCGAGGGCATCCCGAGCGACGTGCTCGGCCGCGCGCTGAACCAGGCGCGCGACGCCCGCATGGAGATCCTCGACGTCATGACCGAGGCGATCGACGCCCCGGCGGAGATGAGCCCGTACGCGCCGCGGATCCTCATCGAGAAGATCCCCGTGGACAAGATCGGCGAGGTGATCGGGCCGAAGGGCAAGGTCATCAACCAGATCCAGGACGACACCGGCGCGCAGCTGTCCATCGAGGACGACGGCACCATCTACATCGGTGCCGACAACGGCGAGGCGGCGGAAGCCGCCCGTCAGGCGGTCAACGCGATCGCGAACCCGACCATGCCGGAGGTCGGCGAGCGCTATCTCGGCACCGTGGTGAAGACCACCAACTTCGGTGCCTTCGTCTCGCTCATGCCCGGCAAGGACGGCCTGCTGCACATCAGCAAGCTGCGCGCCCTCGCCGGCGGCAAGCGTGTCGAGGCCGTCGAGGACGTGCTGTCGGTGGGCCAGAAGGTCCAGGTCTCGATCGCCGAGATCGACGACCGCGGCAAGCTCTCGCTGATCCCCGTCGTCGACGAGGCCGAGGGCGACTCCGAGGAGTCGGCCGAGGTCGAGGCCGTCGAGGACGTGCTCTCGGTCGGCCAGAAGGTCCAGGTCTCGATCGCCGAGATCGACGACCGCGGCAAGCTCTCGCTGGTCCCCGTGGTCGACGAGGCGGAGGGTGACTCCGAGGAGTCGGCCGACGCCGAGGTCACCGACTCCGAGTGACCTGACCCGTTCCACCACCACGACCGGCCGGCGGCCTCCGCCGGCCGGTCGTGGCGTTCCACCCCTTGTGCTCCACCCCTTTGCTCCGCCTGGAAGGACCCCCGTGCAGAAGAACGGCACCACCCGCACCCTCCACACCGTCAAGGACGCCGAAGGCGCGGTCGTCTCGCGCGTACGACGTACGGTCCTGCCGAGCGGGCTGCGGGTCGTCACCGAGGACATGGCCGGGTCGCGCTCGGCCAGCATCGGCGTGTG
>DATMES010000044.1 GCA_035556555.1 Frankiaceae bacterium | reverse complement strand
CAACCCCGGACGAGCGGCGCCCGCGCACCCGCGTCGGCCCAACCCTGCAGCCCAGCAGCCGGTCTCACGCGTAGTGATCTTCAAAGAACGACTGAGCCCGGCGCCAACCACGCCGTCAGGATGGAAAAGGCTCCGGGTTGCGCCTCGTGCGGCGAAAAAGCGCAAAACGCACCCCGATCCCCGGATCCTGGTGACAACCGGGCGGCCCACCGGGGCAGAGCCCAAGTCCGCCGGTCCCCCGTAGTTGATCACCCGTGTCCCCGTACCGGCCGAAGCGCCGTACAGGAAGGGACACAGGTGATCATCAAGGCGGCGTGGCGCCGTCCTCAAGACGGCCGCGTACGGCGCCGACGTTCTACTCGTGACGATGCAGAAGGTGGCCGGCTCCGAGCTCGGCGAGGACAGCGACGACCTGCGCGGCTGGCTGGAGGGCATGCAGGGCTGCCCCTCGGTGAACCTCACGCTGCTCTCCCGCTGCGCCAACCCGGCGCACGACCCGGACGACGCGATGACGTGGTTCTACGTCGAGGCCGACCCGGCGAACGGCGTCGCGCGCCGCCGCTGCCTGGCCTGCGGCGAGGTCCACCACCTGCTCGACTCCGCCGAGCACTGGACCCACCCGCCCATGCACGCGTGTACGACGTGCGGGCAGTCGATGTTCGAGATGGCCTGCGGCCTCCACGTGGAGGCAGGGACGACCGTGACCTGGCTCGCGGTCGCCGTACGCTGCGTCGGCTGCGGCCGCCTCGACGGCGTCACCGACATGAACGTCCCCGGCCTCTCCGTCGACGAGGTGCGCGCCGGGCTCTAGCGGGGCACAGTCCACGGCGTGCGCGCCGTGATCCTCGCCGACACCCACGTCCCCCGCAGGGCGCGGGACCTCCCCCCTGAGCTGTGGGCCGCCATCGACGCGGCCGACGTCGCGATCCACGCCGGCGACTGGGTCTCGCGCGCGCTCGTGGACGACATCGCCGCGCGCACCCGCCTCATCGGCGTCTACGGCAACAACGACGGCCCCGACGTCCGTGCCGTGCTCCCCGAGGTGGCGTACGACACACTCGGCGGCGTCCGCGTGGCCGTCGTGCACGAGACCGGCGCGTCCGGCGGGCGTGAGCGGCGGATGGACGCGGCGTACGACGCCGACCTGCTGGTCTTCGGCCACAGCCACATCCCGTGGGACACCACCACGCCGAACGGCCTCCGCCTGCTCAACCCCGGCTCCCCCACCGACCGGCGCAGGCAGCCGTACGGCACGTGGGTGGAGGCGAGTTTCGACAGCGGCGAAATGACCGTTCTGTGGAAGAAAGTGACCCGCTGAGAGCGTTGTCCACATGTTCGGCATCACGCCGTTGACGCGGCTTCCCACCGCTTACGATGGCCTCACAGCGTTCTCTTCCCAGCGAAGGCATAGATGCGTACTCGACTGCTCGCCCTGCCGTTCCTCGCCGCGACGACGCTCGCCGTCCTCGGCGCGAGCCCGGCAGCCCCGATAGCGACGTCCACGACCAACCCGTGCCTGCCCCACGAGATCCCCGTCCGCGGCCGCGGCCTCGACGGCGGCGTCGGCTGCCACGACCCCCGCAAGCAGGAGGGCCCGGCCGACATGCTGCGCGCCCGCGCCGTGTTCGAGGGTCCGCGCGCCGAGGTGTCCGGTGCCGAGCGCCTCGCCGCGCTGCGCCAGGCGCAGTCGATGAAGATGGCGGCCCAGCGCCTGCGCGAGAAGACCGGCGCGGCCGACTTCGCGACCAAGTCCGGCACGCTCCTGCAGGGCACCGGCCGCGCCTGGGTCGCGCTCGGCCCGTCCCCGCTCATCGTCGACGACCCCAAGTACCCCGGCGGCCAGGGCTACGGCAACGACAAGGTCCAGGGCCGCGTCGCCGCGCTGCTCGCCGACCCCGCCGACCCGACCGGCAACACGATCTACATGGGCTCCGCCAACGGCGGCGTCTGGAAGTCCACCAACGCCGGCGAGAAGTGGACGAGCATCGGCGACTCGCTGCCCAGCCAGTCCACGGGCGCGCTCGCCATGGCCGACAACGGCTGGCTGTTCGTCGGCCTCGGCGAGGGCAACACCGGCAGCAACAACTACGCCGGCGCCGGCGTCGTCCGCACCAAGGACGGCGGCAAGACCTGGAGCGCCCTTCTGCCCGGTATCCCCGACGGCATCGTCACGACGCACATCGCCGTCGCGGGCAACACCGTCCTCGTCGGTACGCAGTGGGGCCTGTTCCGCTCCGACGACCTCGGCGACTCGTTCTCCCGCGCGACGCTGCCCACCGGCGGCACCGGGGAGTCCGACAAGGCGTTCGGCAACTTCGTCACCGACGTGCGCTTCCAGCCCGGCAGCGAGGACAACGCGCTCGCGGCGGTCGGCTGGCGTTCCGGCGGCATCGGCACGGCGGCCGGCCTCTACCGCACCACCGACGGCGGCGCGTCGTGGACCAAGGTCAACGCCACGGGCTTCGGCACGGCCAGCACCTCGACCGACCCGATCGGGCGCGTGACGCTGGCGTACGACGAGCGCGACGGCCAGGAGAACGTCGTCTGGGCGCTCATCCAGGACGCAGGCAAGCTCAACAACGAGCCGTTCCCCGTCGACATCGCGGTCGGCGCCGAGGCCAACACCACCAACCTCAACGGCATCTACCGGTCGGCCGACAACGGCGCGACCTGGGTCGTCCAGGCCAACAACCAGACCCTCATGGGAGCAGCCGGCTCGGGCATCTCGACGACCAACGTGCCGCTCAACGGCAACTACGGCCCCGGCGTGCAGGCCTGGTACAACCAGTACGTCGCCGTCGACCCGAGCGCGCCGGCCGGCACCGAGCGGGTCGTCGTCGGCCTCGAGGAGGTCTACCAGGGCACGCTCGACGAGAACGTCGTCGTCGCGCCGTTCCAGACGAGGTGGCAGACGATCGGCCGCTACTGGAACGCCTGCATCCAGGCCGTGCTGGTCCAGCTCAACTGCGAGGAGCTGGGACTCCCGCAGTACCAGGGCTACACGACGCACGCCGACCAGCACGCCGCCACGTGGGCGAAGACCGCCGACGGCTGGATGCTCTACGTCGGCAACGACGGCGGCGTCTACCGCCAGCCCTCCGCCGCCGACGGCTACGACAACGGCGCGTGGACGTCGCTGAACGCCGGCGGCGTCAACACCACGCAGCCGTACGCCGCGGCCATGGGCAAGGACGGCACCGTCTACCTCGGCCTGCAGGACAACGGCACCGCCAAGATCTCCCCCGACGGCACCGCCAACGAGGTCATCGGCGGCGACGGGTTCGACGTCGCGGTCGACCCGACCGACTCCGACCTCGCGTGGGAGGAGTACGCCAACGGCATCCTCCGCATCACGCGCGACGGCGGCGTGAGCTGGTCGGGCGACGTCAGCCCGACGGCGGCGACGGGGCAGCGGTTCTCGACGCCGTTCGAGCTCGACCCGACCGACGCCGAGCACTTCCTCTACGCCGGCAACCAGGTGTTCGAGCACGAGTCGGCCAGCGCGATGTCCGCGTCGAGCTGGGTGCAGGTGTTCGACGTCCGCAACGACGAGGTGTCCCCTGACGCCGCCGTCACCGCCCTCGACGTGCACGGCACCGCCGCGTACGCCGCGTGGTGCGGCCGGCCCCCGACGCCGCCCGCGGGCTCCAGCTCCTGCAACACGACGACCGGCGACGGCAACTTCGAGCCGAACCTGTTCCGGCGGGGCATCGTCACCAACGTCGCCGACGGCTGCAAGCGCGCCAAGGCGTCCGAGGAGTGCTGGCGCCACGTCGCGGCCAAGGGCCTGCCCAACCGCATGGTTCAGGGCGTCGAGATCGACCCCGTCGACCCGATGACCGTCTACGTCGCCATGGCCAGCTACAGCAGGCACTGGGCGTACGACCCCGACACGCTCGTGCCGGGCGTCGTCTTCCGCTCCACCGACGGCGGCAAGAACTTCACCGACGTGAGCGGCGACCTGCCGCAGACGTTCGGGTCCGACGTCCTCGTGCACGGCGACCTGCTCATCGCCGCGACCGACGTGGGCGTGTTCGCGACGTCGGCCAAGGACCCGGGCGACTGGGTGCCGATGGGCACCGGCATCCCGGACGCCGTTCCCGCCATCGAGATCTCGACCAACCCGCAGGGCACCAAGCTCGTCCTCGCGACGCACGGCCGCGGCGTCTGGGTCATGCCCCTCACGCCGGTGGCCCGCAACACCGACGACGACGACGACAAAGGCACCGACGGCGGCGGCGGTCCGATCGCCACCACCGGCCTCCCCGCGTGGGTCCTCCTCGGCGCCACGGTGCCCGCGGTGGGCGCCGTCCTGCTCCGCCGCCGGCTGCGGGCGGTCCGCGAGTGACGCTCGGCATCACGCTCGTCCCGCTGCCGACGCACCGGGTCGCGCTACCCACGGGGGAACTCGCGTTCCACGACGTCTCGCCGCCCGAGCCGGCGGCGACTGTCGTGTTCGTCCCTGGCTACACCGGCAGCAAGGAGGACTTCGCCCTCCTCGCCGCGCCGGTCGCCGAGGCCGGCTTCCGGTACGTCTCGCTCGACCAGCGGGGGCAGTTCGAGTCCGTCGGGCCCGACGACCCCGCGGCGTACACCGTGGACGCACTGGGCGCCGAGCTGGTGGCGTTCCTCGCCGCGCTCGGCGACGGGCCGCACCACGTCGTGGCGCACTCGTTCGGCGGGCTGGTCGCGCGCGCGGCCGCCATCGCGGCGCCCGAGGCGTTCCGCTCGCTCGTGCTCATGGACTCGGGCCCTGCGGGCCTGTCCGGACCGCGCGTCGAGGGCATGCGCGCGCTGGAGCCGCTGCTCGACAGCCACGGCATGGAGCACGTGTTCGAGGCGGTGCTGGCCGGCTCGCGGGTACGCCCGCACGACGAGCTGGTGGCGTTCCTCCGCCGCCGCTGGCTGGCGTCGAGCGTCACCGGCCTGCGGGTCATGGGCAACGAGGTCCAGACCGAGCCCGACCGCGTCGAGGCGCTGCGCGCGACCGGCGTCCCTGTCTACGTGATGGCCGGAGAGCACGACGACGCCTGGCCGCCCGAGCTGCAGCGCGAGATGGCCGAGCGGCTCGGGGCGCCGTTCGCGCTGATCCCCGGCGCCGTCCACTCCCCCGCCGCCGAGCAGCCGGCGGAGACGATGCGCGTGCTGCTGGGGTGGCTGTCCTAGTGCGCTTCGAAGGCAAGGCCGTGCTCGTCACGGGCGCGTCGCGCGGGATCGGCAGGGCGGTGGCGGTGGCGTTCGCCGCGGCCGGCGCGCGGGTCGCCGTGCACTACAACTCCGGCGCCGAGGCGGCCGCGGGCACGCTCTCCGCGCTCGCCGGCAGTGGGCACCTCGCCGTCCAGGCCGACCTCGCCGACCCCCAGGCCGTCCGCGCGATGGTCGACAGCGCGGCCGACGGCCTCGGCGGGCTCGACGTGCTCGTCAACAACGCCGGCGTCTACGTCGAGCACCGCATCGCCGACGTGACGTACGACGCCTGGCAGGACGCGTGGGCGATGACGCTCGGCACCAACCTGCTCGGCGCCGCCAACGCCTGCTGGGCCGCCGTCCCCCACCTGCGCGCCCGCGGCGGCGGCGCGATCGTCAACGTGTCGTCGCGCGGCGCGTTCCGCGGCGAGCCCGGCCACCCGGCGTACGCCGCCAGCAAGGCCGGGCTCAACGCACTCGGCCAGTCGCTCGCCCAGGCCCTCGCGCCGCACGGCATCAGCGTGGGCACGGTGGCGCCGGGCTTCGTCGAGACCGACATGGCGAAGCCGTACCTCGAAGGCGAGTCCGGCGCCGCGCTGCGCGAGCAGTCGCCGCTAGGCCGCGTCGCGCGGCCGGAGGAGGTGGCGTACGCCGTGCTGTTCCTGGCCTCGCCGGAGGCGGCGTTCGCGACGGGGACGATCGTCGACGTCAACGGCGCGTCGTACCTGCGCAGCTAGCGCTCAGCGCGGCTCGCCGTACCAGCGCCACTCCGTGCGCCGTGGGTGCCCGGGCAGCGCCACCCGTCCGGTGCACCACAGCAGCGCATCCGCGGCGCCGACGTCGGTCGGCGCGTCGGGGAAGAGGCGTTCGATGGCCGGCCGGCACAGATCGTCCGGCGGCCGCCAGTCGCCGCCGAGGCCGCCGACGACGTCCCACGTGTGCAGCAGCCCCTCGGCGGCGCCCATCGCCATCGACCCGGCCGGGTCGGAGGCGCCCCACGGATGGTACGCCCGCGAGGACGGATCCGCGCCCGTCGCCGCGGCGACGAGCAGCCCGGCGCACGCCCCGAACACCTGGAGCAGCTGCCGCGGGTCGCCAGGCTCGTCCACGACGACGGTCGCCGGAACGAACCACTCCGTCGGCCGCGCCACGATGCGCGCCGCGTGCGCGAACTGGCTGTCCGCCAGGTGCACGGCGGTCCTCGCGCAGGACCAGTCCAGCCCGCGCGCGGGCACCGACCAGTCAGCGTCCAGGAACGGCTCCAGCGCGACACGCGTCTCGGCCGCGACCGCCGCGACGAGGCCCGGGCTCAGGTCCGTGGGGAGACCGGTCAGGACTTGGGGCCCGTCGACTGGACCACCTCGAAGCTCCACAGCTCCGACCCGCTCGCCGCCGGGCCCTGGCCCGCGGGGCGCTCGCCGTGCGCGGCGCCGGCCATGCCGGCCATCCACCCCTGGAACGACTCCTCGTCGCGCCAGCGCGTGTAGACGAGATAGCGGTCGGTCCCCTCGGCGGGGCGCAGCAGCTCGAACCACTCGAAGCCGTCGCTGGACTCGACCGCGCCGGCGCGCGCGGCGAACCGCTGCTCCAGCGTCTCGCGCATCTCGGCGGGCACGGACAGGACGTTGATCTTGACGACGCTCACGCCGCCCAGCCTATGCGAGCGGGCTAGCCGCGCTTGCGCGGGGTGGCGACGAGGCAGGCGTAGCCGAGCGCGGACTCCGAGCGCGGCTTCACGTCGAAGCGCAGCGCGGGGTTCTTGGTCCGCACCGGGAACGGCGCCTTGGCGACCGGCGCGCCGGCCTTCGGCTTGGTCCAGCGGAGGATGTCGATGCCGCGCTCGACGTCGGCCGTGTAGACGATGCCCTTCGAGCCGGGCACCCAGTACGCCGCCCACGTCTGCTGGTCGGGCGCGAACCAGAAGCCGACCTGCTTGATGTCGCGCGGGTTCGAGACGTCGAGGAAGCGGGTGCCGGCGCCGTACATGCCGATCGCCACGATGTTGTCGCGGACGGTGAACCAGTGCGCGCCGCAGAACACGGTGCCGACCTGACGGTCGCCCTTGACCGGGTCCAGCGTGCCCTCGGAGAGGGTGAACGTGTCGAGCTTGCGCAGCGGCGTGCCGTTCTCGACGGAGCCGGTCGCGTCCCACGTGTGGAAGCGCCCCGCGCCGCCGCACTGGCCGTCGATGTCGCCGAAGTAGTCCTCCTCGGTGGTGAGGAAGACGCCGCCCTTCGCGATGGCCGGCTTGCCCTTGGTCTGCTTGTAGACGGCCTTCGTGGGGCGCTTGGAGTTGTGCAGGATGAAGTCGTTGACGTCCTTGCCCTTGCCTGTGTTCACGCCCTTGATGAACATGTTGCTGATGTTCACCGGGCGGGTCGGTGACGCCTTGGCAGTCTTGGCCCGGACCGCCTTGGAGACACCCTTGGTCATCGGGCGGATGGCGTACGCCGCGCCGCCCTCGTTGCCGGTCATCCAGACGACGCCGTTCTCGTCCTGGTCGACGTCGTGCACGGGGCCGACGTACTTGTCGTACTTCACCTTGTGGATCGGGTTGCCGTCGCCGGAGAGCGCCGCCTTGAGGTCCACGGCCTTGAGGAACGAGCCCTCGGTCGCGTACATCCAGCGCTTGCAGTCGTCGACGCAGTTGGAGGTGTGCGCGTCGCCGTCGCCGGTCTCGAGGACCTTGGCGAGGACGGGCGCGAGCTTGTTGGTGGTGTCGATGAGGAAGATCTGGCCGCCGGGGCTGGTCGAGATGATCGCGAGGTTCTCGTTGCCGTCGACGTCCTCGTTCTCGAAGTGCGGCAGCGGGAGGCGGCCCATCGGGACGGGCAGCTCGGGGTTGGAGACGTCGTAGATCGACAGGCCGGTGCCGGCGCTGGTGACGTACATCCACTTCGCCTTGCCGGACTTGTCGAGGATGAACTTCGCGCCGATCGCGCCGGCCTCGGGCAGCTGGCCGAGCCACTCGACGTTGGGGGACGTGAAGCCTGGCGCGACCGGCAGCGCGGTCACGGCGGCTCCGCCCGTGAAGGCGGGCGCGGCGAGCGCGGTGGCGGCGACGACGGCAAGGATGCGGTTACGCACGATTTCGTCCTCCTGGGAGCGGTCCGTACCCAGGTCAACGCGCGCGGGGGCGGGCGGTGACGCCGGGTCTCCTACGCCTTCGCTCCCGTCCGGCGCGCACCTGCCCGCCGTGCGAACCTGATACCCATGGGCGACCCCGGCCTGTTCGGCCCGGACAGCATGACCTGGCGCATCCACGCCGACCCGGTCATGGGCATCGGCGGGCTGCGCGCGCTGCACCTCCAGGCCCTCCACCCGCTCGCCATGGCCGGCGTCGCGCAGCACTCGGACTTCCGTACGGACCCCTGGGGGCGGCTGGCGCGGACCGTCGGCTACGTCACGACGGTGGCGTTCGGCAGCACAGCCCAGGTCGAGCGCGCCGCCGCCCGTGTCCGCGGCATCCACCGGCCGCTGCACGGCGTCGAGCCCGAGAGCGGCGCGCCGTACCGTGTCGACGACCCGGAGCTGCTGCGCTGGGTGCACTGCTGCCTCGTGGAGTCGTTCCTCTCGACGTACCGCCGCGCCGGCGGGCCGCTGACCGACACCGAGGCCGACGCGTACGTCGCCGAGCAGGTCCGCGCCGCCGCGCTCGTCGGCGTCGACCCCGGCTGTGTCCCGGCGTCGGCGGCCGAGCTGGCGGCGTACTTCACGGCGATGCGCCCCTCGTTGCGTTCCACGGCGGAGGCGCGGCGGGCGGCGGCGTTCGTGCTGCTGCCGCCGATGCCGTCCCGCCGCCTCACGGCGGCGAAGCCGGCGTGGGCGGCGGTGGCGGGGACGGCGTTCGCGCTGATGCCGCGCTGGGCGCGGCGGATGTACGGCCTCCCCGGCGTCCCGACCACGGACCTCGCGGCGACCGCGACCGTCCGCGCGCTGCGGGCGTCGCTCCTGCTCGTCCCTGCCACGCGCCGCGAGGCGCCGCCGGTCAGGGCGGCCCGCGAACGGATCGCGGGCTAGAGGCGCGCCAGCCGCTCGGCCGCCGCCTCCAGCGTCTCCAGCCGCTTCGGGAACGCGAAGCGGATCTTGTCGGCCCCCTGCGCCCTGTCCACGTAGAAGCTCGACCCCGGCACCGCCGCGACCCCGACCTCCTCGACGAGCCGCCGCGCGAACGCCACGTCGTCGCGTCCGGGGTCCACCGCGCCGGTCGAGCACATGACGTAGTACGCGCCGTCGGGCACCCGCAGCCCGAAGCCCGCCTTCTCCAGCACGCCGCAGAGCAGGTCGCGCCGCTCGCGGTAGTCGACGGCGAGACGCTCGTAGTACGACTCCGGCAGCGCCATCGCCGCGACGCCGGCCTCCTGCAGCGGCGCCGCCGCGCCGACGGTGAGGAAGTCGTGCACCTTGCGGATGGCGGAGGTGTACGCGGGCGGGGCGATCGTCCAGCCGACGCGCCAGCCGGTGACGGCGTACGTCTTCGACAGCGCGTTGATCGTGACCGTGCGGTCCTCGAGGCCGGGCACGGTCGCGGGCGGGACGTGGCCGCCGGCGCCGAGGTAGTGGATGTGCTCGTAGATCTCGTCGGTGAAGACCAGCACGTCGAACTCGTTGCAGAGCGCGCTGATGACGTCGAGCTCGGCGCGGCTGAACACCTTGCCGGTCGGGTTGTGCGGCGTGTTGACGACGATCGCGCGCGTGCGGTCGTTGAACGCCGCCCGCAGCTCCGCCTCGTCGAACGTCCAGTCCGGCTCGTGCAGCGTGACGTGCCGCGGCACGGCCCCTGACAGGATCGCGTCGGGCCCGTAGTTCTCGTAGTACGGGTCGAAGACGACGACCTCCTCGCCCGGGTCGACGAGCGCGAGGCAGGTCGCGATCATCGCCTCGGTCGAGCCGCAGGTGACGCAGATCTCCCGGTCCGGGTCGACGGTCCACCCCGGGTACGTCCGGGCGACCTTCGCCGCCACCGCGTCGCGGAACCGCTTGGCGCCCCACGTGATGGCGTACTGGTTGACGTCGGCGTCGATCGCCCCCTTGGCCGCCTCCTTGAGCTCCGGCGGGCAGGCGAAGTCGGGGAAGCCCTGCGCGAGGTTGATGCCGTCGTGCTCCAGGCACAGGCGGGTCATCTCGCGGATGACCGACTCGGTGAACGTCTCCGCCTTCGCGCTGACTCTCATGCCGCCGCAGCCTAGAGCGAATGGCGCGAGGACTGGCTGGCGACCGCGCGTGACCGTTCGGCGTTCGCGAACGACCCCTCGCACGATCGGGGTGCGATCTGCGCTTTTTCGCCGCACGGCCCGCGACCGGGTTGCGGACGTGACCGGCGGCGGCGTCACCGCGGGTGACCGCGGGCGACCGCGGGCGGGCTCGCCAAATCCTGCTCATCGCGGCGTCGCTCACGCCACCGGCACCACCACCTCCCGCGCCGCGTCGTCGGCGTCGCTCGCGAGCCCGTCCCACGGCTGCCTGGCCTGGGCTACGGCCGCCCGCCCCGCCGCGCACGAACGGTGGAAGTCGCACCACGCGCACCCCGGCGACGGCCGCGCGGGGAACAGCTCCTCGGCGTCGCCGCCGGCCGCCACGCCCTCGACGGCACCCCGGACCTCCTCGGTCACGTCGGTCACCCGGTCGAGCTGGCGCCGCAGTGACTCGACGGAGAACTCGTGCGACACCACCTCCCCGCTCGGGACGTGGTGCAGCTCGACCCGCCGGCACGGGCGCCGCAGCGTGCGCTCGACGGCGTACGCGTAGATCGCCAGCGCCCACGACCCGCGCGCCTCGTCGGCCGAGACACCGCGGCGCCCCGTCTTGTAGTCGACGACCACGAGCTCGCCGTCGCGGTCGTCGAGCCTGTCGATCCGGCCGCGGACCTGGACGTCGCCGTACCGCGCCGCCACGGAACGCTCCACCGAACGCGGCTCGTCGTCGGGGTCGCTGCCGGAGACGTACGTCGTGACCCACGTCCGCGCGCGAGTGCGCCAGGTCTCCGCCTGCTCGCGGTCGCGGTAGCCGTCGCCGATCCAGGCCAGGTCGAGCATCGAGCCCGCGGCGAGCGGCGTCCGCCGCGGGCGCGGCGCGAGCCACCAGTCGCGGAGCGCGTTGTGCACGGACGAGCCGAGGGAGGAGTGCGCGAACGCCCCGGCGCGGGGCGGCGGCGGCCGGTCGACGTAGGCCATGCGGTAGCGCCGGGGGCAGTCGAGCCACGCCCCGAGCGACGACGCGGACACGGTGAAGAGGTGGCGCGGCGGGGCCTCGAACGGCAGCGTGTCCATGCGAGCGATCGTCACACGGGGGTGTGACAAAAACGCGCAGGCGCCCCCGGAGCAGCCCGAACGGACCATGCCCAGGCCGGGCGATGGTTCGTACAGTGGGGGGATGAAGCTGACGCGTGGCGCGGCGACGTGGGCGAAGGTGCGCGGCCTGGCCGGCAGGAACGCGCCGGAGACCGCGACGCACTACCTGGTGGACGAGGCGCGCAGGGACGCCGACCCGCTGCACGGCGCGCTGCACGACCCGGTGACGGGCCTGCCCGAACGCGCCCTCCTCCTCGACCGCATCGCGCTCGCGATGGCGCGGGCCCGCCGCAAGGACGAGGAGGTCGCGCTGCTGCTGCTCGCCGTCGAGGACGTCGAGGCGCTGCGCGTACGCCTCGGCGGCTCGCAGGGCGACCGGGTGCTGCGCGACGTCGCCGAGCGCATCGCGCGCGGGGTCCGCGACACCGACACGGTCGCGCGCTTCGGACCGGCCGACTTCGCGGTGCTCTGCGAGGGCATCGCCGACCGCGACACGCTCATGCTCGTGGCGGGCCGGATCGCCTCGAACCTCGCGGCGCCGTACGCCGTCCGCTTCGGCTCGCTGGATCTCGACATCGGCATGGAGCTGCTCATGGTCGGCGGGGAGACGCCGCCGCTGGCGTTCCTCGACATGGCCGACGACGCCGTGGCCGAGACCCGCCGCCGCACCGCCGACTAGTAGCGGCCTGGCGCAACAGGCCGGCTGGTGACCGCGCGTGACACGTCGCGGTCCCGTGACCACCTCCGGGCGATTCGGGGTGCGAATTGCTCCTTTTCCCCGCACGGGATGCAACCCGGAGCCTTTCCATCCTGGCTCGCGCTGGGCCTGGATCGTGCTGGGCAGGAGCCTCTTCGGCGCTGGACCACCACAAGAACGGCGGTCAACCGGACGAGCGGCGCCCGCGCACCCGCGCCGGCCCAACCCTGCAGCCCAGCAGCCGGCCTCACGCGTAGTGATCTTCAAAGAACGACTGAGGCCGGCGCCCACCACGCCGTCAGGATGGAAAAGGCTCCCGGTTGCGTACGTGACGGGCGGTGTCGTCGCCGCGGGTCGCTACTAGTAGGGCTTGGCGAAAGCCTTGGCGTAACGGGTGACGGGACTGTCCCTCGCGGGGTAGCGGCGGTGGGCCGTGACTGAGCCCACCAACGGTGACCTGATCTACACGGACGCGAAGTTTCCGCACGGGCTTCGCTGCATCGACTGCGACCACCTGTTCGAGGAGGGCGAGCGGTACAGCGACCGCCTGATCTGGATGGCGGAGTTCCGGGGCGAGCCCGCGAGCGTGTGCGAGGTCATCTGCGTGCCGTGCGCGTTGAAGGGCGCGGTGACGTGAGCGCGCTACTTCTCCCCGGTCTTGTCCACGATGGTCGCGTCGCAAATCTCACGGATCACGGTGGCGACGGCGCGTGCGCAGTTGCTCTTGGTCGCGTAGCCCTCGCCGGAGTCCGCGATGATCTTTCCGTTGTTGGCGTCAAGGTGCCAGCGGTACTCGCCGCGCCTGTCCTTGACGATCTCGAACTTCGCCATGGTCGTTCCTTCCCCGTAGCCCGCCTGTCGGGCTCGTACGGGGCGACGCTACCGCTACGCCGCCACGGCTACGCCGTGCCCAATGCGGCGGGTGGTTCGACGGTCCACACGGTGCCGACTTCGGTGTCGGTGCGGACGAGGACGATCCCCGGCTCCCCGTTGGGGAGCAGCGGGAGGGGTTGCGGGGGCACCGGCTCGGGGGTCCAGCGCATCGCGTCGCCGCCGACCGCGTTGTCCGCGATCACGGCGTCGATGGCTTGGAGCAGCGCGTCCACGTCGGGCACGCCGCCCACGGTAGCGGGCGGTTCCCTACGCCGCGACCGCCACCCGGTTGGCCCGGTCGAGCGCCGTCCCGAGGCAGGCGAGCATCGTCAGGTCCACGTGGAGCGTCACGCGGTCGATGCCGCGTACGCGGAGGGGCAGTGCGCCCCATTCGTTCTTGAGCCTGCCGAAGCCGCGTTCGACCGCGACGCGCTTGCGGTACAGCGCCTTGTGCCGCGCCGACCCGTGGGGGATCGGCGGGTGCAGCCGCGAGTAGGGACGCCAGATCGACTTCGGCGCGCACTCCCGCGTCGGACAACGCCACTGCGTCGCCTGCCGCTTGTCGTCGGCCCCGGCGAACGTCCACTGGCCGTGGTCACATGTCGGCGGCTTGTGCTCGCCGCGCTTCACCGTGGCCGTCTCGATCAGGGCGATGACCGGCCTGATCTTCCGGCTGACGCACTCGGCGTAGATGCCCTTGGCGTCGTAGTTCTTATCGAGCACAGCCACGGCCGGGACGATGCCGCGCCCCTTCGCGATGTCGAGCAGCGTCTCCACCTCGGGGAGTTCGCACGCCTTCGCGGTGCGCGTCACCCACGCCACTGGCAGGTCGGTGTTGGCGCACACGGCGGCGTGGACCTTGAACCCGTAGAACCCGCCACCCGAACGTGTCCCCACGGAGGAACGGTGTCCCCACGTCGCGTCCGGGTCCGCGAAGTGCTCGCGTTCCGGCCCGTCCTTGAACAGGTACCGCTGACCGTTCGCGTAGGCGGGCAGGTCGGAGCCGTCGATGGCCAACTTCTCGCCGTAGCCGGGGACCTCGACGCTGAGCCGGCTGACCACGGCGTCGAGGCACGCGGCGAGCGCGTCGGCGTGCGTCCGCAACTTCGCGGCGAAGCGGTAGCACGCCCACTCGGACGGCGCCGCGCCGATCACGTCACGCAGCGCGGCATGGTCCCGTACGAGCGCGACGACGCGGGTCCACACGGGGATGCAGTAGAGGCTCTTGACCATCGCCATGCCGACCATCGCCCGGGCGCCGTAACCGGCTCGCCCGGTCCAGCGCAGCGCGTCCAACTGCGCGATCAGCTGACCTACCTCGGGCAGGTCGAGCAGCCGCCTGATCTGTTCCGCGTCGCGCGCGGGTGTTACCTTGGCCTCGGCCATGGAGTTACCGCTCCTTGGTCCTGGCCCCCGGACGTTAGCGCGTCGCGGGGGCCGCTTGTTGTTCTCCTGTACCTCCCACTCTGTCAGGGGGGTGTGACATTTTCTGGCGTCGTTGTCCCAGGTAGTGGCACCTTTCTCGGATTTCTTTCGGGGGAGGCGGCGTGAGCGAGAACCTACGTCGACCGGGGTCCGCTCCATACAACGCTGGCGGCAATATCGGCCCATCCCTGAGCGTCGATGGCCGGGAGGTCACCCCAGGCGACGCGACCCCGGTTGGGCACTCGGAACATCAGCCGGTCCAGGGCGCTGTAGAAGCCGACCGTCAGTCCGCGCGCCCTGTGGGTGGCGTACATGACCAGCGCACCGATTCGGGTCGGTCCGACGTACGCAAGCGGTTCGTTGTTCACTATGTGCGGGAAGTGAAACGGCGTCACCCCTATTGGCGTACCGATGCGTGGAGTTGGTTCATGCGGCGGTATCCGCGACTTGGCCGGGTGGTCTGGCGAGCGCGGATCGAATGGCGGGTGTGGCGTTACAACCACCGATGGCTCGTATTTCGCTATCCACACCGTCGCGTCCGGTAGGCGGAAGTTGTGTTCGTGGAAGTGGTGCAGCAGGTCGGGGCGCGGATCATGCGGCACGGCTGCGTCGATCATGAGTGAGGTCTTTATGAGCCAGTCAGCGACGAACCTCTGTTCCTTGCCCGAGAGGATCACGGGCGATCCGACGAGAAGGGGAGGGAGGACGCGCTGCGCCATGTCGTGGTTCTCGTACAGCCGGTTCATCATGTCGTTGCAGGGTCGGCAGGTGTCTACGAGGAACGCCGGGGCGAGCCACTGCTCAGCACCGTCTTTGGTCCACCACACGTCGCCCGGTCCGCCGAGCAGTTCCATGACCCAGAGCGGGATCGCGTCCTCTCGGTGGAGTTCGACGCCGACCGCGCCGCAGAGCACACAGTCTCCGATGTCAGGCATCCCCCGTCACGGCCTTTCCGTCGCTCGCTCGGTCGCGCGGACGCTACACGGGAGAAAGTTCGGGCCTGCCTGTAACGAAACCGGCCCGGAGCCGGTATTGCTACCTGCGGGGTGCCGTCGGCCCCGTAGGGACGCCCCGTCCGCGCAGGGCAGCGCAGTACACCGGGGCGGGGCGTCCCTCTCAGCGGTAGCGGTCGAGCCGGTCGCCGGTCGCGGTGACGTGCCAGAA
Organism: Frankiaceae bacterium; assembly: GCA_035556555.1. Lineage (GTDB taxonomy): Bacteria > Actinomycetota > Actinomycetes > BP-191 > BP-191 > BP-191. The sequence continues at coordinate 32,571 of DATMES010000044.1, read as the reverse complement.
CCGCCAGCCGTTGGCCTGTGTCGATGTGCGGGCGGGGTTGACGCCGATGATCGCGGCGCGGGCGGCGGCGGACGGGGACTTGAACGTCTCGCCCGCGCTGGGGCCGCTGGTCACGGTGAGGCGCCGCGTCGCGGGGATGAACGTGCCGGTGATGGTCTGCCCGCCGTAGGTGCAGTGCACGTCGACCGGCTGGCGGGGGTCGGTGTCGGGTGCGTCGTCGCGGAGCATCCGGACGGCGCGGACGACGATCTGCGAGTCGGTGAGGCCGGTGACGCGGGCGGCGGCGCGGATCACGTCGGCGACGTCGGCGGTGACGGTGATGGTCCGGTCGGGGCGCACCCGCCGATCCTCCGGCGTGCGGGCGGCGGTTACCGGGAGAGATTTGGCGCGTCCGCGTCAAAGTTTCCCTGCTCCCCGCCGTGGCGGCGCCGTACGGTTCGTGGTGCGCCCCGCCGGGTGCCACACCTCGTCACGAGGCTCGCGGTATCCATGACCCGGCGGGGCGCCTCAGCGTTCGGCGCGGCCGACGAGGTAGCCGAACTGGAAACGGGTCCGCGCCCCGGTGCGCCGCTGCGCGGCGCCGATGGTCCGCACCGCCGTCCGCAGACTCACGCCGAGCGCGCGGGCTACCTCGGTGTCGCGGCGACCCTCCCGCAGCAGCGTCAGCGCCTTCTGTTCGCGGAGGACGTACGGGGCGTCGGGGGCGCCGGGGTCGGGGTGCGCGCCTGCGCACTTCGGGCACAGCGTCCGACCGGGAGGGATCGCGTCGGAGACGCACAGCGACGAGCGGAGCACGTAGCCGCACGCCGTCCAGTGGAGGGTTCCGATGTGGGCGCGGGTCGCGTGCCCGTTCAAAGACGTGACGTAGGTTCGCATGGGCGGTCGCTCCCGCAGAGCGTCGTCAAGTCGCCCGCCAGACCGTTGACGCGGTCGGCGGGCGGCGACCCCGAAGGGGCCGCGACCTCACCGTGCGGAACGGGTGCGACACGAAACCAACCGCCCAATGGGGTACGCCCGCGCGGAACGCGGGGTAGAGGCACCCGCGCCTGTCCGGTTACGGTGCCCCTGACCTGCGGCTATCCGTTTCGCCAAGCCCTACTAGGCCGGCTGCTCCTCCCGCAGCACGCGGCGTAGCGCCGAGAGCTGCCCCTTCTGCAGGTACGTCGCGCCGGCCTTGGCGATCTGGTCGCGCAGCCGTACGTCGTGGTAGTTCGAGTAGACGACGACCCGCAGGCCGGGGAGCTCCCGTACGGCGCGCGCGACGTCGAGGCCGTTGAGACCTGGCGGCATCCGGTAGTCCACGACGAGGATGTCCGGTCGCAGCGACTCGCAGAGCGCGATCGCCTCCTCGCCGGTGTACGCCGTGCCGACGATCTCGTGGCCCTCCAGCGTCAGGTCCATGACGAGGAGGTCGAGCGCGTCCTCGTCGTTGTCGACGACCACCACCCTGCTCACACCGTCACGCCCCGACCGGCTCCGCGGGCGCCTGGACGCGGGGCAGCGTCACGACGAAGCGGGCGCCGCGGTCCTCCGCGCGCTCGGCCCTGATGGTCCCGCCCTGCGCCTCGACGAGCTGGCGGCAGATGTAGAGCCCGAGGCCGGTGCCGGTGGGCGTGGACGTACGGCCGCGGACGAACTTCTCGAACACCCGCGTCAGCTCCGAGTCGGACAGACCTGGGCCGTGGTCGCGGACGACCACCTCGACGGTCTCGTCCGACGACGTGACGGTCACCTCGATGGGCGTCAGCGGGGGCGACGACTTGATGGCGTTGTCGAGCAGGTTGGTGATGACCTGCTGGACGCGGTCCGGGTCGCAGTGCACCCACGCGGGGTCGTCGGGCAGCTCCAGCGACATGATGCGGTCGGGGCGCAGGTCGCGCTCCGCCGCCACGGCGGAGGCGATCTCCTCGCGGAGGTCGACGTCGGACATCGCGTACGTCATCCCCTCGGCCTCGATGCTCGAGGTGTCGAGGACGTCGCGGGTCAGCGAATGCAGCCGCCGGGCCGACGACATCGCGCGCGAGATGGCGCGCTGGCGTTCGCCCTCGGTCATCACTTCCCAGTGGTCGAGCGTGGTCTGCAGGAAGCCGAGCATGCCGGCCACCGGCGTCCGCAGCTCGTGGCTGACGATGGAGATGAACTCCTCGCGGACCGCGTTGATCTCCTCGAGCCTGCGCTGCTCCTCGCGCGCCCTGCGGAGGCGGCGGCCGAGGGTGAGGACGACGACGCCGGCGGCGAGCACCGCGGCGACGACGACGTACGCGAGCGCGGAGTACAGCGGGTCGGTCAGCGCGCCCTGGAACTCGTCGATGTCCTGGCGGAACACCGTCCGCCAGCCGGCCGAGGCCACCGGCTCGATGACGACGAGGCGGCCGTTCGGCTTGTGCAGCCCGGTACGTCCGGTGGCGAGCAGCGGCTCGTCGAGCGCCTTGCCGAGGGAGGCGGCGTTGCTCGACGCGACGACGAAGCCGTTCTCGTCGACGAACGTGAACTCGCCGGTACGCCCGCGCTTGAGCTGCGCGACCTCCGCGTTGAACGCCGAGTCGACCGACAGGTCGCTCTCGATGAGCATCGCGCCGATGACCTTCTGCTGCGCGCCGTCCTTGAGCGGGAACGCGATCGTGACGACGCGCAACGACGTCGTCAGGCCGTCGCTCACGGGCAGGATGGCGGGCGCTCCGGCGAGGACGCCGGCAAGCGCCTTCGCGTCGTACGTCATCCCCACCGACGCGGGGTCGCGCAGCAGGGTGCCGTTGGTGATGGTGCCCTTGGCGTCGACGAGGAAGAACCCGGTGCGCGCCTTGGGGTTCAGCGACTGGAACTGCTCGAGCCGCTTCTTGTCCGCGGCGTCGCCCTTGGTGACGTTCCACGCCGGCGGCGCCGACGCGATGCCGGCCAGCGACTGGAACGTGCTCGCGATGCGGCTGTCCATGCCGCGCGTGAGCTGCTGGACCTGTTCGAGCTGGAGCTGCTGCAACGCCTTCGTGCCGTCGTTCGCCGCCTTGAGGACCGTCGTCAGCACGAGCGTCGCGGTGGCGACGACGAGGACGACGGCGGTGGCGATGAGGGCGCGGTCGCGACCGGTGGACTTCACGGCTTGCTCCTCGCTGGGATGAGGTCTTCCGCTCCGCGGGGCGCGGGGAGGTCGTCGATGACGGTCTCGGCCGGCTCGGCGAGGGGCAGTCGCACGACCATGGTGGTGCCGTTCGGCTCGCGGCCGCGGACGGCGATGTCGCCGCCCATCTGCGTCACGAGCTCGTGGACGACCGCGAGGCCGATGCCGGCGCCGCGGGTGGAGCGCGCGATGTCGGACTCGCCGCGGTAGAAGCGGGTGAACACGCGCAGCCTGTCCTCGGCGGCGATGCCGGGGCCGCGGTCGCTGACGGTGAGCACCGCCGACGCCTCGCCCTTGCGCAGCGCCACCTCGACCGGCGCCCCCGGCGGCGAGAACTTCGCGGCGTTGGTGAGGAGGTTGGCGAGGACGCGCTCGATCGCGCGCGGGTCGACGAGCGCGACGACGTCGGATGCGAGGTCGGTCTCGACCGGGTGGTCGCCCAGCGCGGGGACGACCTGCGCCACGAACCCCGCGACGACGCTGTCGAGCGGCATCGGCGTGACGTTGGTCTGCAGCGCCTGGCGTTCGAGTCGCGCGAAGTCGAGCAGGTCGTCGACGAGCATGCCGAGGCTCGCGCTGTTGCGGCCGACGCGGCGCAGGAAGTCGCGGCGCATCTCCTCCGACAGGTCGTCCCAGCGCTCGTTGAGCATGCGGGTGAAGCCGCTGATCGCGGTGATCGGTGTCCGCAGCTCGTGGGAGATCGTGCCGAGGAACGCGTCCTTCAGCGTGTCGAGCTCCTGGAGGCGGCGGACGGTCGCCTGCTCGCGCTCGTACAGCTCGACGTTGTACGTCGCCACGGCAATGAGGTCCGCGGCGCCGCGCAGGGCGTCGACCTGGATGGTCGAGAGGTGGTCGCGCGGCGCGAGCCGCAGCCTGCCGATCGTGCGCCCCGCGCGGAGCAGCGGGAGCGCGACCTCGACACCCGCGGGGATGCCCTCGGGAGCGATGAACACCTCGGCGTCGCCGACGGAGCGCCGCCCCACGGAGAACACGTCCACCGGCTCGCCGTGCTCGCCGACCAGCTCGACGGCGAACGACTCGAGCTGGAACTCGTCGGAGAGCCGTACGGCCACGGCCGGCAGCACCTCGGCGAGGTCGAGGCTCTGCTGGAGGAGCGGGCCGATCTCGGCGACGGTACGGGTCTCGCGTTCGAGCGCGTCGGTCGTCGCCCGCGAGCGCCGGAGGGCGCGTTCGGCGATGGCGCCGACGAGCAGCGCGCCGGCCGCCCCGAGGATGCCGAGCAGCAGGATGACCACCGCGATCGCCCGGGCGCCGCCCTCGACGGGCGCGGTGACGACGAGCTGCAGCGGCTGGCCGCCGAGGTCGACGGTGACGTCGGCGCTGGTGCCGTCTGCCTTCGCGGCCGGCGTGACGGGGATGCCGCCGACGCTGAGGACGGCGGTCTCGCCGTCGGCGGTCGCGCCTCCGACGAGCGACTTCACGTCGACCACGGCGACGACCCAGGACGTGAGCGCGGTCCGGCGTGCCTCGGTCGAGGCGACCATGCCGTCGTACACCGGGATGACCACGGCGATGTCGCGACCGGCGACCCCCGCGTGCGGGTCGCCGGTGTCGCGCGCGACGTCGAGCGCGGCGGCGAGGTCCGCACGCAGCGCGGCGGCGGCGAGCCCCTCGGGGAGCACCCCCGCGACCACCGCGGGGTGGCCGGTGGCGGAAAGGACGGCGACGGCGCGGACGCCGCGTTCGGAGAGCAGCCCGGGCAGCTGCGCGGGCGGGGCGGTGGGGCTCGCGGCGATGCGCGGCGCGAGCAGCGCGACGGAGTCGACGGTGCGCCGGACGCCCTCGACCGACGCGGCGAACGCGCGCGTGGTCGCGGTGGCGGCGCGGCGCGCGCCGTTCTCCCTGGCGTTGTCGGCCGCCGACCCTGCCGCGCGCGCGCCGATCGCGCCGCCCGCCGTGAGTACGGCGGCGACGGCGATGGCGCCGCCTGTCAGGCCGGCGGAGCGAGTCGCCACAGTGCCTCGGGAAGCCGGGAGTAGTCGCTCTTGGCGAGGCACAGGTCGACACCGACCCGGGTCGCCTCCGCGGTCGTCTCAGGGTCCAGGTAGGCCGAGAACAGGATGATCCGCTGCTCGGGCGACTCGGCGAGGATGCGTTCGGCGACCTCGAGCCCGGACAGCCCGGGCATGCGGTGGTCCAGGACGACGACCTCGGGGCGCTCGGCCCGCCAGTACGCGATCGCGGCGTCGCCGTCGGCCGCCTCGCCGGCGACCTCGAGCCCGTTGTTGGCCGCCTCGATGACGGTCCGGACGAGGAAGCGCATGTCCTCTTCGTCGTCCACGATCAGTGCTCGGGTCACGGGGTCCTGCTCCCAGTCGCGGGGTGATGGCTCATCGTGACGCGCCGTACGTCCCGGCGACTATGACCCGAATTAGTCATTCCGCCGCCTTTGCGCCGGACGGTCAGGCGGCCTCGACGAACGCCCTCACGGACTCGGCGAGCAGCTGCACCGCGATGGCCGTGAGCAGCAGGCCGAGGATGCGCGTGACGAGGTGGATGCCGGCGTCGCCGACGACGCGCAGCACGCCCGCGGAGTACCGCAGCGCGAGCCACAGGGCGGCGTGCACCGCGACCAGCCCGAGCGCGATGGCGAGGACGTCCGCGGCGCCGTCGGCCTGGCGTACGAACACGATCGTCGCCGCGATCGCGCCGGGCCCCGCGAGCAGCGGCGTGCCCAGCGGGACGAGAGCGACGTTGACGTCGGGCACCTCCTCCGGCGCCCCCGCGCCGCCGCGCAGCAGCTCCAGCGCGACGAGCACGAGCAGCAGGCCGCCGGCGCCCTGCAACGCGGGGAGCGTGATGCCGAGGTAGCCGAGGATCTGCTGCCCGAACACCGCGAACGTCGCGATGACCGACCCCGCCACGAGCACCGCCTGCGCGGCGAGCCTGCGCCGTGCCTGCGGGGGGCGGCCTGCCGTCAGGCCGAGGAAGATCGGCACCGTTCCGAGCGGGTCCATGATGACCGTCAGCGTCACGAACACCTCGCCGAACAGCCGCCACGAGACGGCGTTCACGCCGTCACCGGCTCGCGCGACGCGCGCTCCACCAGGGCTTCGTACGTCACGGGGCCGGTGGCCTCGCAGCCGAGCCGGTGGCCCGTGATGGAGCCGTGGTCGTCGCTGGAGCCGGTGACGAGCAGGCGGAGCTCTCGCGCCTGGGCGCGGAGTCGCGTACGCGTCTCGGGGTCGTGGTCGGGGTGATCCACCTCGAGGCCCGCGAGACCCGCGGCGGCGAGCGCCTCGACGGCCTCCGGCGGCAGCACGCGGCCTCGCTTGTGCGCGCCAGGGTGCGCGAAGACGGCGACGCCGCCCGCGTCGTTCACGAGGCTCACGGCGCGGCACGGGTCGAGCGCGTACTTGTCGACGTACGCCCTCCCCTCCGACCCGATCCACTCGTCCGTGAACGCCCCGGCGACGTCGGCCACGACGCCTGCCTCGACGAGCGCGCGCGCGACGTGCGGACGCCCGACCGCGCCGCCCGCGGACAGCTCGAGGACGCGCTCGTACGCGATGTCGACGCCGAGGTCGACGAGCCGCCGCACCATCTCGCGGGCCCGCCGGTCGCGGTCCGTACGCAGCAGCTCGAGCTCGGCCGCGAGCGCGGCGTCGGCCGGGTCGAACAGGTACGCCAGCAGGTGCAGGCTGATCCCCTCCCACACGCAGGACAGCTCCGCACCGGGCACGAGCGTCAGGCCGGCGGGCAGCGCCGAGACGGCCTCGGCGTGGCCCGCGACGGTGTCGTGATCGGTCAGCGCGACGACGTCGAGGCCGGCGGCGGCGGCGTTGCGCATCACCTGCGCGGGCGTGCAGGTGCCGTCGCTGGCCGTGCTGTGGGCGTGCAGGTCGATACGCACCCGCCGAGCCTATGCTCGGGCCGTGCAGAACGACCTCGCCCAGGAGTGGGCTGCCACCGCGCTCGCCGCGGCCCGTACCGCCGGTGCCGACTTCGCGGACGTCCGCGTCGTCGAGGAGCTGAGCGAGTCCGTCGACGTCCGCGACGACCGGGTGGAGGGCGTGAGCCGTACGTCCTCACGCGGTGTCGGCGTCCGCGTCCTCGCCGGAGGCGCGTGGGGCTTCGCCGCGACGAACTCCCCCGACGGCCTCCGCCAGGCCGCCGAACGCGCGGTCGAGATCGCGCGCGCGTCGGCGCCGTTGCGCGGCTCCCCTGTGGTGCTCGACGACACGCCGCGGCCCGCGGGGACGTACGAGACGCCGCACGAGCGCAACCCGTTCGACGTGCCGCTCGCCGAGAAGATCGACCTGCTGCTCGCGACGACGGCGGCCGGTCGCGAGGCGGCAGGGATCGCGTACGTCGAGGCGACGACCGACGCGTGGCAGCGCACGACGATCTACCGTGCGAGCGACGAGGCGTGGTTCGACCAGACGGTCGTCCAGGTCGGCGGCGGGCTGCGCGGCACCGCGCTCGGCGAGGGCGAGCTGCAACGCCGCTCCTGGCCCAACTCGTTCCGCGGCCAGTTCACCTGCGGCGGGTGGGAGGACGTGACGCGGCTCGACCTGCCGGGCCACGCGCTGTCGTCCTGCCAGGAAGCGGTGGCGCTGCTCACCGCGCCCGAGCTGCCGCAGCGCGACGACGCGACGCTGCTGATCGAGTCGAGCCAGCTCGCGCTGCAGGTGCACGAGTCCGTGGGCCACCCCACCGAGCTCGACCGGATCATGGGGATGGAGCGGGCGTTCGCCGGCACGTCGTGGGTCGAGATCGCCGACCGCGGCACGCTGCGGTACGGCTCCCCCCTCGTGAACATCCTCGCCGACGCGACGACGCCGGGTGCGCTGGGGACGTTCGGCTACGACGACGAGGGCGTGCCCGCGGGCACCGCGCCGATCATCGTCGGCGGCGTGCTGCAGGGGTTCCTCACGTCACGCGAGACCGCGGCGCTGCTCGGCGAGCGGTCCAACGGCACGGCGCGCGCCGACTCGTGGAGCACCATCCCGCTGATCCGCATGAACAACGTCTCGTTGCAGCCCGGCGACGCGGGCTCGATGGACGACGTGATCGCCGACACCGACGACGGCGTGCTGTTCGCGACCAACCGTTCGTGGTCCATCGACGACAAGCGGCTGAACTTCCAGTTCGGCTGCGAGGCGGCGTACGAGATCCGCCACGGCCGCCTCGGGCAGCTCTACCGCAACCCGACGTACAGCGGCCGTACGCCGGTCTTCTGGAACGCCTGCGACGCGCTCGGCTCCGACTGGAAGGTCTGGGGCGTGCCCAACTGCGGCAAGGGGCAGCCGATGCAGACCGCGCGCGTCGCCCACGGCGCGCCGACGGGCCGCTTCCGCGGCGTCACGACGGGAGCGCGGCCATGAGCGACCTCATCGCGCTGGGCGAGAACGCTCTGAAGACCGAGGGCGCCGATGCCGTCGAGGTGCTGCTGACCCGCGACGACACCGCGCTGACGCGCTTCGCGGAGTCGCGCGTGCACCAGAACACCGCCCGTGTCGACGGCGAGGCGCGGGTCCGCGTCGTCGTCGACGGGGCCCGCGTCGGCGTCGTCGCGACCAACGACCTCACGCCGTCCGGTCTGCGCGACGCGGCGAAGGCGGCTGTCGAGGCGGCGCGCGTGACGCCGCCCGACGAGGGCTTCGCGGGGCTGGCCGAGCCTGCGTCGTACCAGCCCGCGGGCACCGACGACGAGGCCACCGGCAGCGCCTCCCCCGCCGACCGCGCGGCGCTCGTCAAGACGATGCTGAGCCACCTCGGCGACGGCATGGTCGCGGCCGGCACCGCCGAGAGCGGCCGCCACGAGGTGGCCGTCGTCAACTCGCTCGGTGTCTCGGCGTACCACGCCTCGACCCGCGCGGCGCTGACCTGCCTCGTCTCCGGGGATGACTCGACGGGCTGGGGCGAGGACACCACCGCGGCCATCGGCGCGCTCGACGCGGACGCCGTCGCGCGCCGCGCCGTCGACAAGGTCGTCCGCGGCCGTAACCCCCGTGACGTCGAGCCCGGCGACTGGCAGGTCGTCCTCGAGGCGCCCGCGGTCAGCGCGCTGGTGGAGTGGCTCGCGTGGCTGGCGTTCGGCGGCCGCGACGTCGTGGAGGGGCGTTCGGCGGTCTCCGGCAAGCTCGGCGAACGCGTCTGCTCCCCGCTGGTCACAATCGTCGACGACCCGCTCGTGCCGGACATGCTCGGGCAGCCGTTCGACGCCGAGGGCACGCCGAAGCGGCCGCTGACTCTCGTGGACGCCGGCGTCGCGCGCGAGGTCGCGCACGACCGGATGTCGGCCAAGCTCGGCGGTACGACGTCGACAGGGCACGCGTACCCCGCGCCCAACCCGCAGGGCGGCGTACCGGGCAACCCGTCACTGCGGCCAGGGGATGCCTCCCTCGACGACCTCGTCGGCGGCATCGAGCGCGGGCTGCTCGTCACGCGCTTCCACTACACCAACGCCCTCCACGCGCTGACCACGACGATCACGGGGATGACGCGCGACGGGACGTTCCTCGTGGAGGACGGCGCGATCGTCGGCGGCGTGCGCAACCTGCGCTTCACGCAGTCGGTGCTCGCCGCGCTCGACGCCGTCGAGGCGGTGGGACGGGAGACGCAGCTCGGCAGCGAGTTCGGCGGGAGCGTACGGGTGCCGGCGTTGCGGATAGGGAAGTTCCACTTCTCGTCCGCGACGTCGTTCTGATGGACCTGACGATCGACCAGCTCGCCCAGCGCACGGGCACGACCTCCCGCAACATCAGGGCGTACCAGGAACGCGGCCTGCTCCCTCCCCCGCGCCTCGTCGGGCGTACGGGCCACTACGACGAGGGGCACGTCGCGCGCCTCCACCACATCGCGCGGCTGACCGAGCGCGGCTTCTCGCTGGCCGCCATCCGCGAGCTGTTCCAGGCGTGGGAGCGCGGCTACGGCCTCGCCGACCTGCTCGGCTTCGAGGAGGCGCTCGACGCGTCGTGGCGACAGGAGGCGGCACGGGTGTTCACCCGCGAGGAGCTCGCGACGGAATTCGACGTGGACGACGACTCGCTGGAGGGCTCGGTCGCGCTCGGGCTCGTCGTGCCGCGGGACGACGGCTACGTCGTGCCGAGCGCGCGCGTCCTCTACGCCGCCCGCGAGCTGCGTTCGGCGGGCCTGCCCGTCGAGGCGCTGCTGACCGAGGGCGCGCAGCTGTTCACCGACCTCGCGCGGATCGCGCAGCGCTGGGTCGCGCTGTTCCTCGACGAGGTGTGGGCGCCGTACGTCGCCGCCGGCATGCCCCCGGACGACCTGCCACGGATCACCGAGTCGCTGCGCAGGCTGCCGCCGCTGGCGCTCGCCACGATCGAGCCGCTGTTCGCGCGGATCATGGAGAACGCCGTCGCCGAGGCCGCTGCCGAGGCGCTTGCCATCGCTCCCACTGTCACCTCCGAGTAAGGACATCCCTCCTGTAACGGCCACTTGTGGCGCCATCGGCTCATGCGACATAAAGCGATGGCACGTTCCGGGCTGGCAGATCGCCGGCCGCTGGGGACAGGAGGAGAACGTGACTCGAAGGAAGCGGTTCGGAGTAGCGACGGTCGTCTGCGCGGCGATCACCCTGCTCGCCCCGAACGCCAACGCGCACCACGACCTGGGCTTCACGGCCACGCCGTCGCCCACGACCGCCGGCGCGGTCGCCAACCTCGCGTCGTACGTCAGCTTCGGCAACTACATCCCGAAGAGCTCGGTCACGCACTTCGCGCCGGGCGCCCTGCTGGCGCACGCCGACGACTCGACCAGCCCGGTCTCGCCGTCGCCGCAGCACGGTGACGAGGTCGGCAGCATCGCGGCGTCGTCCGACCTCTGGACCAACGGCTGCAACGGCGACGAGAACCAGTCGTACAACCTCACCTGGGTCGAGCCCATCGGCTCCGGCGCACCTGCGGGCGCGGTCGCGCGGATGGACGCGACCGGCTCGTTCTTCGGACTGAACATCACCAAGAAGGCGTACGTCGTCTGGAAGGGCTCCGGCGACAGCGCCAACGCGAGCGCGCACTACGACATCGTCGTGCCCGACATGCCCGACGAGATCACGTGCTCCGGCAGCACGCCCGAGCAGACGACGACCGGCTACGGCTACGCGAAGTCGGGCGGCGTCACGACGTCGCGCATCGTCGGCAAGAACCCGTCGACCACCGGCACCAAGTGGTCGTACTACGACTTCGTCGACACCGCGAACGCCACGCACAGCGACTCGGACTCGTTCACGGTGACCTGAGCCCTGCCCCGTACGACCCGGAGGGCCGTTCCGCGCACGCGGGGCGGCCCTCCGTCACGCGAGGCGCGGGGTCTGCGCGCCGAACACCAGCTCCAGCTCGGGGTGGCCGCCGTCACGGAGGTCGTGCAGCACGACACGGTCGAGCACCGCGCCGGCGTTGTCGGGGAACACCACGCACCAGAGCCAGCAGGCCTTCGACTCGCCGACCAGCGCGCACCGGTCGTCGCCGGTGGCGGTGCGCCACAGCGCCGTCGGGTGTCCCGCGACCTCGAGCTTGAAGTCCGGCGCGACGTCGGGGCACGGACCTGGGTCCGTACCGACGAGGCCCGCGAACCGCGCGCCCAGCCCGACGCCGGGCTCCTCCGCGATGAGCAGGAGGTCGGCGAGGCCCTGCGAGCTCGGGCCCGACACCGCGACGAGCGACGCCACGACGCCCGTACGGTCGTCACCGGCGCGCGCGACGCCGGTCACCGTCCAGTCGAGCGGCAGCGGCCGCGGCACCCACACCGGGACGCGCGAGTCGGCCACGAGGCGTTCGACGGCGGCCAGTGACGGCACCGGGGCGGCGTGGAACGGGTGGACGTCGCCGTGACGTTCGCACTGCCAGGCGCTCGACCAGAAGCCGGGCGCGCGCAGCGGCCCGGCGCAGCGGGGGCAGGTGGCGGGAATGGTCATGGTGGCTCCCACGGTCCGCGCGGGGCGGCGTACGCGTCAACCCCCCGGACGGGCAGTTAGGCATGACCGGCAGGCGACAGTAGGCCGGGCCGGGCGTGTCTCCTGACCCGTGATCGTCGCGAGCGGCGTCCGGGATGGTGCATCGCAAGGCGGAGGAGTCTCCGATAGCAGCACTATCGAAGGCTCCGACAACGCCGCGAGATGCCGTGCCGGGCGTCGCGCAGCAGATCGACGGGTCGTGAGACACGCCCTAGACACGACGAAAGCCCGCCGGGGACATCGGCGGGCTGTCGTCGTACGCACCCTGCGCGGTGCGGTCTGCGGTCCTAGATGACGCGGTCTTCCTCGACGTACCGCCGGCGCTCGACGACCGGCTCGTCGTCGACGACGACCGTACGGCGCCGCGTCGTGTACATCCGCGGTCCGCCGATGCCGGCGACGATGGCCAGCACCACGAGCAGCAGGATCAGCAGCACGAGGAGGTTCATGACGTCTCCGTTAGCTCGGGACGGCGGTGGGGTCGACGTTGGTGGTGTCGGTGTTCGTGTCGGTGTTGGTGTCGCCCTCGTTCGTGTCGCCCTCGAAGTTGTTCTCGATGTTCGTGCCGTCGCGGTCGCCGCCGATACCGTTGTCGTTGTCGGAGAGCGCGTTGAACAGCCAGATGCCGCCGGCCACGAGCAGGGCCAGGACGACGAGGGTCACGATCGTGCGACCGATCCAGGAGCCGTCGTCCTCGACGACGGTGGTACTCGGGGTGGTGACGTCCTCTTCGATCACTCGGCGGACCACAATGGCCTCCTTGTCAGGCCGGCCCGTTCGCCGGCATTCGTTGTCGTAGACAGGGATTCCCGTTGGCGCCGATACGGAAACACGACGACCGGGTGAACTGTGCCGGCGCGGTCGTCCGCGACTCCGAGGGCCGTGTCCTGCTGGTCCTTCGCGCCAACGAGCCGAGCCGCGGGCTGTGGTCCGTGCCCGGCGGCCGCATCGAGGCCGGCGAGTCCGCGCGCGACGCGGCCGCGCGCGAGGTGCGCGAGGAGACGGGGCTCGACGTGGAGGTCGGCGAGCTGCTGCTGACGGCCGACCTCGGGCCGTACGTCGTCGCCGACTACGCCGCCACCGTGGTGGGCGGCACGCTGCGCGCGGGGGACGACGCGCTCGACGCGCGGTGGTTCACCGCGGCCGAGCTCGCGGCGTTGCCGATGTCGCCCGGCCTGCTCGACGCGCTGACGTCGATGGGTGTGCTCTAGGCCTGCGCCGGCTCCGGGCGGCCGGGCTGCTCGCCGCCGGTCGCGTGCGACTGCTTCGGCACCATGACCTTGCGCCGGAAGACACAGACCAGCGTGCCGTCCTGGTTGTAGCCGCGCGTCTCGACGTACACGACGCCACGGTCGTCCTTCGACTTCGACTCGGTCTTGTCGAGCACCGTCGTCTCGCCGTAGATCGTGTCGCCGTGGAACGTCGGCGCGACGTGCTTCAGCGACTCGACCTCGAGGTTGGCGATCGCCTTGCCGCTGACGTCGGGCACCGACATGCCGAGCAGCAGCGAGTAGATGTAGTTGCCGACGACGACGTTCCTCTTGAACTGCGTCGTCTTCTCGGCGTAGTTGGCGTCCATGTGCAGCGGGTGGTGGTTCATCGTCAGCAGGCAGAACAGGTGGTCGTCGTACTCCGTCACCGTCTTGCCCGGCCAGTGCTTGTAGACCGCGCCGACCTCGAACTCCTCGTAGTACCTGCCGAACTGCATGGCCGCCCTTTCGTCTCCCGCTCGTTTTCCCGCCATCCTGCCATCGCCCTCCACCGCGGTTACTGGTGAGTAGCGGCGCGCGCCGAGCACGAACTGGTGAGCCACGACGGCGCTACTCACCAGTAACCCCAGGAGCGGGCGCGCCGGGTCAGCCGAGCGGCACCTCGGCGCGGTCGGGGTCGCGCGGGTCGGTGCCGTACGACAGCCACCGCTCCTCCAGCGCCGCCGCGCCGTGTACGCGCTTGAACGCCGCCTCGTTCGCCGTCATCGGCACCAGCGGGTAGAACGCCACGTCACCGACCGGGTCGATGGCGCCCGGCTCCCCCACCAGCACCGCGACGAAGCGCGAGCCAGGCCACAGCGGCGCGCCGAGGTCGAGCGACGCGCCCGGTGCGACGACGGCGTTCTCCACGAACGGGCTCATCGCGAACACCGCCATCGCGCGCAGCACGCCGTCGCGCGCACCGCGCAGCGTCAGCGTCAGCTCCGCTCTCGGGCCCTCGGTCTTGACGACGTCGGCCGACGGGTCAGGGAGTGGCGCGCGGGACATGCCGAGGGTGACGTACGTCGTGAGGTCGCCGTGGGAGAAGCGCAGCACCTCGACCGGCTCCGCACCGAGGAACGTCACCCCGGCCCGGCCGCCGGCGGGGCCGAGGACGCGGACGAGCCGCTCCTCGACCTCCGCCAGCACGTCGTCGCTCATCGCGACGCAGTCTGCCTCAGTCGGCGTACCGCAGGATCGCGCCGCAGCCGTCGTTCGGGATGCCGGTGCCGCCGGCGGGGACGACGAGGACGTCGGCACCGGTCGCGATCGCCGCGCCGATCAGCACGTCGGCGAGCCTGCCCTCCTCGACGGAGTCGGCGAGGCCGTCGAGCTCGTTGCGGGTGCAGGCCACGAGCGAAGGATCGCCGGCGAACCACAGCGTGCGGTCGTCGTCGGGGTCGTCGTGGATGAGCAGCGTGCCGACCTGCGCCTTGCGGATCGCCTCGACCGTCGGGCGTACGCCGTCGGTCGCGCGGTCGCGCTGGCCGCGTTCCTCCTGGAACTCCGCCAGCACCGCCTCGATGCGCTCCAGCGCGATGGTGCCCATCGTGTCGATGATCTCGGCCGCGGTGAACGGCGTGCCGCCGTCCGTCGCGCGGCCGCCGCCCTGCTCCAGCACGCGCACCAGCGCCTTGTGCTGCTCGGGCAGGTGCTCCTGCAGGAGGCGTACGGCGTGCACGTCGCCGCCCACGAGGATCGCCTTGGCGTCGATCGAGCGCACGACGCGGTCGATCTCGTCGACGACCTCGGCGGCGTTGCCCTCCCACGAGTCGAGTGCGCGCTGCTGGTAGCGGCGCTGCGACCAGCCGCCCGGCTGGACGCGGCGGATGACGTCGTGCGAGCCCTCGACCTCCTCGCTGACGACCGGCTCGCTGTCGTCGACGTAGGCGAGGATCTCCGCGCCCGTACGGTCCGCGAGGACGACGACGTGCGGCACGCGCGTCTGGCGCCACGACAGCAGCGGCGTGACGTACGGCAGCGCACCGAAGATCGCGGCCTCCCTGCCGAGCTCCTCGGGGAGGCGGCGCGAGTAGAGCAGGCTGCCGTGGCTCGCGATCGCGACGACGCTGTTGCCCTCGGTGCGGTTGTCGCGCACCGCGCTCTCCAGCGCGTCGACCGTCGCCTCGTCGGCACCGGCGTCGAGCAGCTCCTTGCGCGTGCTGCGCCACGCGAGGTCGAGCCGCTGCGCGGCGTTCTCCACGGCGACGGGAGTGTTCAGGTAGAGCGACACGAACGGCCCGGTGTTCGTGTACAGCTTGCCGATGTCGGTGACGTCCACGCCAGCCTCCAGAGGTGGTCGGTCCTGGAGGTCGCGTACCCGTCGATCGGAGCCGTACGCCCCGGCTCGTCGCCGTTCCCCGAGTTCGTGATCTTGGCAATGTCTCGGTCCGCCGGGCGCCCCGGACATTGCCAAGATCACCAAGGACGACGCTGGTCGCGGGCACGCCACCCGGGCAGACGCGGCGGTCACATCAGGACTTGAGCGCGTACTCCTCCAGCAGGCGGCGGCCGACGATCATCTTCTGGATCTCCGACGTGCCCTCGCCGATGAGCAGCATCGGGGCCTCGCGGTACAGCCGCTCGATCTCGTACTCCTTGGAGTACCCGTACCCGCCGTGGATGCGGAACGAGTCCTGGACGACCTCGGCGCAGTACTCGGACGCGAGGTACTTCGCCATGCCTGCCTCGACGTCGTTGCGCTGGCCCGAGTCCTTCTTACGAGCGGCCATCACCATCATCGAGTGGGCGGCCTCGACCTTCGTCGCCATCTCGGCGAGCTTGAACATGACCGCCTGGTGCTGCGCGATCGGCTTGCCGAACGTCTCGCGCTGCTGCGCGTACGCGATCGCCAGCTCGAACGCCCGCAGGGAGACGCCGCAGCCGCGCGCGGCGACGTTGACGCGGCCGACCTCGACGCCGTCCATCATCTGGTAGAAGCCGCGGCCCCGGCCCTCGTCGCCGCCGAGGACGGAGGACGTGGGCACGCGGTGGTCGGCGAAGACGAGCTCGGTCGTCTCGACGCCCTTGTAGCCCATCTTCTCGATCTTCGGCGGGATCGTGACGCCCTTCGCCGTCTCACCGAAGCCCGGCTCCTTCTCGACGAGGATCGTCGTCATGTTCTTGTAGACGCTCTCGGCGCCCTCGTCGGTCTTGACGAGCGTGGCGACGATGCCCGCGCGGGCACCGTTGGTGAGCCACATCTTCTGGCCGTTGACGACGTACTCGTCGCCGTCGAGGACGGCCTTCGTCTTGATGGCGGAGACGTCGGAGCCGCACCCCGGCTCGGACATCGAGAACGCGCCGCGGATCTCGCCCGTGGCCATCTTCGGCAGCAGGCGTTCGCGCTGCTCCTGCGTGCCGTGCTGCTTGAGCAGGTACGCCACGATGAAGTGCGTGTTGATGATCCCGCTGATGCTCATCCAGCCGCGTGAGAGCTCCTCGACGACGAGGGCGTACGTCAGCAGCGACTCGCCGAGACCGCCGTACTCCTCGGGGATCATCAGCCCGAACAGGCCCATCTCCCTCATACCCTCGACGATCGCCTCGGGGAACTCGTCCTTGTGCTCGAGGTCGGTGGCGTACGGGAGGATCTCCTTGTCCACGAACGTGCGGACGGTGCTGAGGATCTCCTGCTGGATGTCGGTGAGGCCGTCGGTCTGCGCGAGGCGTCCCATAGGTCAGCGAGTCCTTTCGGGCGCGTAGGTGATGCCGCGAGTATCGCAGGCAGACATGGGTACCCCGCCTCCCAACCAGAGGACCTACGGAGGGAGCGGAACGTGAGCACCGACCTTCGCACCACCCCGCGGACGAACGACACGACCGTGGCGCCCACCGGTACGCGCGGCCGGACGCTGACGATCATCGGCTTCGTCTGCGCGGCACTCGCGCTGTTCATCCTGCCGATCGTGTTCGGCCCCGCCGCGATCGTGCTCGGCATCGTCGGCTGGCGCCAGGGCGACCGCCTCGGCGTCTGGGCCGCCGTCGCCGGCGCCGTCGCGCTCGTCGCCGGGCTCATCCTCGGCGCGATGGTCTTCGCGGCGAACGAGGCCAACAACAACACCTGACGCACCCGCACCGACGCCGTCGCGGCACTCGCCCGCGGCGGCGTCGTGCTGTCCGGCGGCAGGAGGGCGTACGGCGCGTGGCGAATCCCGATCCTCGCCCGCTCCGTTCGATGCCCCCGAAGGACTCCCGTGACGATCCGCACCGTGCTCGGCCTCGGCCTCGCCGCCGCCGCCCTCGCGTTCCCGACCGCCTCCGCCTCCGCCGCGCCCGTCTGTCTCGGCGCGCAGGACACCGGCGGCGTCTGCGCGGAGGCCACCGTGCAGTTCGCGGTCACGTTCCACGTCGAGGACCCCTGCGTGACGACGCCGGTGGGCTGCACCCGGGTGCCGTACCCCGTCGTCGACGACGTCTGGGTGGGCCAGCCGACGGTCGGCGCGTACTGCTACGGGGCGCTCGACCGCGCGTTCGACTGCCCTAGCTAGCCGAGGGCCGCTGACCGGCTGACGACCTTCCGCGACGCTGCGCGCCCGGCCGTGCCCGGCCGCGTACCCCAGCCCCTGCCTGGAGGTCGTCGTGCGGATCCCAGCCCGCATCCTCGCTCTCGCCGTCCTCGGTACGGCCGCGTTCGCCACGCACGCGACCGCGACCGACCCGGACACGTACTGCTTCGGCAGTGACGCGCAGCTGTACGCGTGCGTGCTCTTCGAGGAGACGGTCGTCGGTAACCCCGACCCCGTCGACCTGTACTGCGGCGGGGCGTTCGCGCCGAGCTGCGACGTGGTCTAGCCGCTCCCCCAGCGTTCCAGCTGGTCGAGCAGTCCCTGGAGGCGGCGGCCGTGCGGTGAGAGCCGCAGGTCGCCGTTCTCGGGGACGACCTCGACGGCGCCGATACGCCGCAGGTCCGCGACGCGCTGCGCGACGACGCTCGGGGCGTACGCCTTGAGCCGGGTCTCCAGCGCGCGCTCGCCGACGGCGCCGTTCAGCAATGCCCGGAACACCGCGAGCGCCCCGCGCCGCGCGAGGACGTCCAGGACATCGGCGAGCGGGTCCTCCGTCACTCCGCGGGCGGCTCGAACTTGCTGGTGCGCGCCATCCCCGCGGCGCGGCCCTTGCCCGCGATGACGAGCGCCATCTTGCGCGAGGCCTCGTCGATCATCTCGTCGCCGAGCATGACGGCGCCGCGCTTGCCGCCGGCCTCCGACGTGAAGAAGTCGTACGCGTCGAGGATCAGCTCGGCGTGGTCGTACTGCTCCTGGCTCGGCGAGTAGACCTCGTTCGCGGCGTCGATCTGGCCCGGGTGCAGCACCCACTTGCCGTCGAAGCCGAGCGCCGCGGAGCGCTTCGCCACGGCGGTGAAGCCCTCGACGTCCTTGATCTGGAGGTACGGCCCGTCGATGGCCTGCAGGTCGTACGTCCGCGCCGCCATGAGGATGCGCATGAGGATGTAGTGGTACGGGTCGCCGTTGTAGTCGGGGTGCGGCGCGCCGACGACGAGCGACTTCATGTTGATGCTCGCCATGAAGTCGGCCGGCCCGAAGATGATCGTCTCGACGCGGTCGCTCGCGGCGGCGATGGCGTCGACGTTGACGAGGCCCTTGGCGTTCTCGATCTGCGCCTCGATGCCGATGCGGTTCTCGAACCCCATGACCTGCTCGATCTGCGTCAGCAGCAGGTCGAGCCAGACCACCTGCTCGGCGGTCTGCACCTTCGGCAGCATGACGCAGTCGAGGTTCTGCCCGGCGCCCTCGACGACGGTGATGACGTCGCGGTACGTCCACTTCGTCGTGAGGTCGTTGACCCGCACGACGCGCGTCTTCTCGCCCCAGCCGCCGTCGTTGAGGGCGGCGACGACGTTGGCGCGCGCCTCCTCCTTGGCGAGCGGCGCGACGGAGTCCTCGAGGTCGAGGAACACCTGGTCGGCGGGCAGGCCTTGCGCCTTGCCGAGCATCTTCGGCGAGGACCCGGGAACGGCGAGGCAGGAACGGCGGGGACGCAGCGTCGGCATGGGCGGGATGCTACGTCAGCGCGTTCGCCTGACCCGCACCGACTCCGTCGCCGCGCGTTCGCGCAGGCGCAGCGCCGTCGCCGCGCCCGCCACCGCGAACGCCGCGAAGCCCCAGCAGCGCGACCCCCGCCGCGTCGCCCGACCTGTCCGCGAACGCGTACTCCGCGACCTCCTCCACCTGCTCGTCCTCGCCGGCCATGAGGCCTGGCTGCGGCTGGGCGGCGTTCTGCCTGACCGTCATGTGCTCGACGACCTGGCTGGTGCTGGGGGCGTTCGCCGGCGCGTGTCCCGCGGGGAACGCAGGCAGCGCGGGCACGAGCGCGAGGCCCGGGTTGAACGTCCGCGGCGAGCACTGCAGCCGGTGAAGGGGAAGCTCGGCGTACGCCGCAGGTCCGAGCTGGTGCGGTTCTTCGCGGAGCGCTGACTACTCGACGGCGGGGACGCCGGCGACGGAAGGGCGGCGCTCGCCGGCCTTGATGACCATGACGACCCCCGCGACGATGAACGCCGCCGCGGGCAGTGCCGCGAGCCGCGGCGTCTCGTCGAGGAACAGCGCCGCCAGCACCGTCGCGCCGACGATCTCGAAGAGGATCGCGATGCTCACGACCGTCGGGCTCGTCGTCTTGAGGACGCGGTTGAACACGCTGTGCCCCAGCAGTTGCGCACCGATCGTGAGCCCCGCGATGGCGAGCCAGGTCTTCGCGGGGAAGCCCGTGAACTTCGTCCCGGTGGCGAGGATGAGCACGAGCAGCAGCACGGCCGTGGTGGCGTAGCAGACGGTGGTGTAGACGGTGGTCGAGACGCTGCGGCGGACCTCGGCGCCGACGGTGACGTACGCCGCCGCGAAGAACCCGCCGACCAGCGCGAGCACGTCGCCGGTCAGCGCGCGCGCCGAGAAGTGCAGGTCGATGCCGGTGAGCAGCGCGGCGCCGACGACTGAGATCCAGATGCCCGCCCAGCCGAAGCCGGGGACGCGGTCGCCCTGGTAGCGCGCGATGAGCGCCGCCCACACCGGCTGCGTCGCGACGAGCGCCGTCGACGACGCGACCGAGGTGAACGACAGCGACGGGATCCACGTCGCGAAGTGCAGCGCGAGGAGGACGCCGGAGAAGAGCGCGAGGCGGCGTTCGCGGGAGTCGAGGCCGAGGAGCTCCGCGCGGGCGCGCAGCAGGCTGAACGGCACGAGCAGGCCGGACGCCATGGCGTTGCGCCAGAACGCCACCGCGAACGCCGGCGCCGCCGCCGCGCGGATCAGCGGCGCGGAGGTGGAGACGGCGGAGACACCGAGGACGATCAGCCAGACGTCCGTGCGCGGCGGCCGGGCGAGGACGCCGACGCGCTCGCTCGCCGTTCGGTCAGTGGGCATCCCGCCGACTGTAGAGGACGTTCCCGGCCCCCGCCCGGCGCGGCAGCGGGCATGGTCACCGGTGAGCACGGCCGCCGAAGTCACCGCTCGAGCACGCCCGCGAGTCCGTACCCGCCGGTGACATCCGCGCGGGCGCGGGGGCGGCCCGGGAGGCGCGTCCTCTATAGTTTCGGCTCGTGCCCCGAGCCCGACTTCGTTACGCCATCGCGATCGACGAGCACCTGCACAAGCAGGGCGCCGGCGACCCCGTCGTCCACGCGTTCGGGACGCGCGGGCGGCAGACGCAGCCGTTCGTCGTGCGGCGCGGCTGGTCGGGTCCGCAGGGGGCGTACGTCGAGGACTTCCGGATCGTGCGCACGTCCGACCGGATCACGATGTACCGCTCGCAGCCGCGCATCGTCGAGCTGGCCGGCGAGTACTACACCAACGACGTCGAGGACCGCGTCGAGCAGGTCGAGCTGGCGATCGGCGAGTACGAGCTGATCTTCACGATCGACGACGAGCCCGTCGTCGGCGTGCCGGTCTTCGTCGAGCCCGGCCCCGGTGCCGTCGGCGGCGCGCCCGTCGCGGTCGAGCCGCTCATCGAGGAGACCGCGAAGAAGTCCGAGGTGCTGTGGCTCGCGTACCCCGGCCTCGAAGGGCAGAGCACCCGCCCTGTCTGGTACGTCTGGCACAAGGGCGCCGTGTACTTCGTGTTCGACGGGTCGGAGCAGCAGATGCCCGGCTTCGAGGACGCCGACGCGGCGATCGTCTGCATCCGCTCGAAGGCCAACTGGGGCCTGCTCGTGTCGTGGCGCGCGGCCGTCGAGCTCGTACCCCCGGGCTCGCCCGCGTGGAACGAAGTCGTGCCCCTGCTCGTCGGCAAGCGACTCAACAACCGCGACGGCGACGGCGCGGCCGACCGGTGGGCGCGCGAGTGCAAGGTCGCGCGGCTCGTCCCGACCGGCGAGCTGGTCGAGGACCCGTCGAACTTCAACTGGAGCAACCGTTCCGAGCAGCCAGCCCCGACGTCGGCCACGACGGCCACGCGGGTGCCGATGACGCTGCACGGCAAGTCGCGCCGCCCCGCCGACCACGTGCCCCCGCGCCCGTACAAGAACTAGCCGACGCCGCGCTCGTTCCTTGCACTCGGCGCGCCGGTCTCGCGCGGGGTGATCTTCCCAGAACGCGCGCCGCCCTACGGCACCCTGATCGTGCCGGCGGCGATCGGTACGACGCTGCCCGCCACCCGGCACTCCACCGCGACCCCCTCGCGCGTGACGACGGTGCCCTCCATCCGCGACGGGCGGCCGATCTCGGCGCCCTGCGTGACGACGTACGACGTCTCGCCGTCGGCCTGCGCGTAGCCGCTCGCCGCCAGCCACGCCCCGAACGCCGACGCCGCCGAGCCCGTCGCCGGGTCCTCACCCACGCCGACCATCCCCGCGAACACCCGCGTGTGCGCCGTCCGCGTCGCCTCGTCCCAGGCAAAGACGGACACCGTCTCCACGTCGGAGCCGACCGCGTCGGAGAGCGCGACGGCGTCGAGGACGACCCCGCGTACGGCCTCCGGCGACGACACCTCGACGAACGCCTGCCGCAGCCCCGTCGAGCAGATCCGCGCCGGCGCACCACCCGCGTCGTCGGGCGACAGGCCCAGGGCCAGGAGGAACGGCGCCGGCCCGAGCGGCGGTCCGGCGGACGGCGTACCTGCGGTCAACGTCACGCGGTCCGCCGTGACCGTCAGCGGCAGCAGCCCGGCGCCGCACTGCATGGTCACGTCGCCGTACGCGATCCGCCCGAGCGACGCCATGACCCACGCCGCGCCGACCGACGGGTGACCGGCGAACGGCAGCTCCGAGCCCGGCGTGAAGATGCGCAGCAGGTAGTCCGCGCCGGGCTCGGTGGCCCGCATCGGGAACGCCGTCTCCGACAGGTTGAACTCGCGCGCCAGCGCAGCGAGCTGCTCGGTCGAGAGCTCGTCGGCGCCGAGCACGACGGCGAGCGGGTTGCCCGCGAACGGGACGTCCGTGAAGACGTCGACGACGTGGTACGTCAGGTCGGCCATCCGCCGACCCTACGGGTGGCGGTCCGACCCCGCCGGACGAGCGCGCGTAGGTCCGAGGGACACACCCCGCACGGCGGTAGCCTCGCGGCATGACGACGACCACGACGCGCGTGTTCTGCGCGCGCCTCTCCGGCCTCGTCGTCTTCGACCCGAACGGCGACCAGGTGGGCCGCGTCCGCGACGTCGTCGCGACGCTGCGCCTGCGCGGCCAGCCCCCGCGGGTGCTCGGCCTCGTCGTCGACGTGCAGCGCCGCCGCATCTTCGTGCCGATCCTGCGGGTGCGCTCGTTCGACGCCAGCCAGGTCGTGCTCACCACTGGCACGGTGAGCCTGCGCCGCTTCGAACGCCGCGAGTCCGAGACGCTCGTCAACGCCGAGCTCATCGACCGCAAGGTCCAGGTCCTCGCGACCGGCACGCAGGTCATCGTCTACGACTGCGCGATGGAGCCGACCCGCACCGGCGACTGGCAGCTGACGCGCGTCGCCGTACGCAGCGGGGGCATGCGCCGCCGCGGCCACCAGCAGGAGCTGCGCTGGGACGAGGTCAGCGGCTTCGCGGCCGACGAGACCAACCAGGGCACGGCCAACCTCCTCGCGATGTACGAGGACATGCGCCCCGCCGACCTCGCGAACGAGCTGCACAACCTCTCCGACAAGCGCCGCTTCGAGGTCGCCAACGCCCTCGACGACGAACGCCTCGCCGACGTCCTCGAGGAGCTGCCCGAGGACGAGCAGGTCGAGATCCTCGACCACCTCGACAACGAGCGCGCCGCCGACGTCCTCGAGGCGATGTCGCCCGACGACGCCGCCGACGTCCTCGGTGAGATGCAGCCCGCCAACGCCGCCCGCCTGCTGGAGCTGATGGAGCCGGACGAGGCGGAGCCCGTACGCCGCCTGCTCACCTACGGCGACGACACGGCCGGCGGCCTGATGACGACCGAGCCGATCATCCTGCTGCCCAACGCGACGGTGGCCGAGGCGCTCGCGCACGTCCGCAACCCCGACCTCTCCCCCGCCCTCGCCAGCCAGGTCTACGTCTGCCGCCCTCCGACGGAGACCCCGACCGGCAGGTACATCGGCATCTGCCACATCCAGCGGCTGCTGCGGGAGCCGCCGAGCGCGCTCGTCGCGGCGGTCGCCGACACCGACCTCGACCCGCTCGGCCCGCAGGCGACGCTGCGCCAGGTCACGCAGCACCTCGCGACGTACAACCTCACCGCGGTCCCGATCGTCGACGAGGGCTCGCACCTGCTCGGCGCGGTCACGGTCGACGACGTCCTCGACCACCTCCTGCCGGAGAACTGGCGCGAGGACGAGGAGCAGCTCGATGGCTAAGGGGCGCATCGACCAGCCCCGCGTCATCCGCCGCGGCCTGCCGCGTCCGCACTACGACCCGGAGGCGTTCGGGCGGTTCTCCGAGACGATCGCGCGGTTCATCGGGACGGCGCGGTTCCTCGTCATCCAGACGGTCATCGTCATCGTCTGGATCGGCTACAACGGCTGGATGGGCCTGAGCTACCACCGGGCCAACGAGGAGTGCCGTGAGCTGCGCAGGACCGACCCCGCCGCGGAGTGCCGTACCGACCGCGACGTGTTCGACCCGTACCCGTTCATCCTGCTGACGCTGGCGCTGTCGCTGCAGGCGGCGTACGCCGCGCCGCTGATCCTGCTCGCGCAGAACCGCCAAGCCGACCGCGACCGGGTCAGCATGGAGGAGGACAGGGCGCAGTACGCGCGCTCCATCGCGGACACCGAGTACCTCAGCCGCGAGGTCGCCGCGGTCCGCATCGCGCTGGGCGACGTGGCGACCCGCGACTTCCTCAGGTCGGAGCTGCAGCACCTCGCCGAGGACCTGAAGGACGACCGAGGCCAGTAGCGCGGGGCTGGCCCGGCGCGGTTACTGGTGAGTAGCGACTCACGCCGAGCACGAACCGGTGAACCACGACGTCGCTACTCACCAGTAACCTCGGGGGCCGGCGCGTGCGCGGGGGCTGGCCGCGGCCCGGCGCGGCGCTGTCCTGGCGGCCCTAGGAGCCGAGCTTCCAGACGCCGGTGCCGGTGGCCTCGTCGATCGGCTGCGCGAGGTTGGTGCCGTAGAGCCCGATGACCGGCTCCACGACGTCGACCGCGGCGCGGAAGTCCGTGAACGGCGCGCCCGGCTTGAAGAAGTTCTTGGGCAGCGCCTTGATCGGGTACTCCCACGTGATGCTCTTGGCGCCGATCTTCGTGGAGATGCCGGGAACGAGCACCAGGTTGTCGCCGGTGGTCGGGTCGGTGGGGCCGCAGTCGTACCAGAGGAACGTGTTGCTCACGATCTGGCTGTAGACGGTGCCCGGCGTGTAGACGAAGCGGATCTGGCCGCAGCCCGCGACCTCCGCGGAGGTCTCGTACGAGAACGGCCCGGTGGTGGTCGGCGCGCCCGCGAGGTTCAGCGTCACGACGAGGCGGCGCGGGGTGTACGTCGTCCGCTTCTTGCCGCGGTACTTCGTCGTCACGGTGTCGCCGGTCGTGGTCCAGAGCGCGGACACGATCTCGGTCGTCGCCTGCGCGCCGAGCGCGTCGCCGGCGGGGTCGACGATCTGCGGCTTCCTGGTCGGTGCGGCGTGGCCGGGCACGGCGCCGGCGGCGAGAGCGGCAAGGACCGCGACGAGGGCGAGACGGGTGCGCATGGAACCTCCTGGGGGCATCGCGGAGGACTTCGCCGCGCGGGCCCGCCGTCCCTGCCACCGGTATGTCCGGTTGACACCCGTTCGTACTAGTCCGAACGGCCCCTCGGAACTATTCAGCGATGGCCGGGACAGGACGATGGAGGTACGTGACCCTCGACACCGACTACATCGGCGGCCGGCGCCGGGCGCTCCCGCCCGAGCCCGCGAAGCCGCGCCGCCGCCTCGGCGAGGTCCTCGTGGGCAGTGGCGTCATCAGCGAGAACGACCTCAACGAGTGCCTGGCCGAGCAGGCGACGCAGCCGCGCGAGAACCGTAAGCGGCTCGGTGCGCTCGTCGTGTCGAAGGGTCTCGCGACCGAGCGCGACATCGCCGCCGGCCTCGCGCGTGCGCTGGGTCTGGAGATGGTCGACATCGCGCACGTCGCCGTCGCGCCCGCGACCGCGCGACTGCTGCCGCGCGCCGTCTCCGAGCGCTACTCCGTTCTCGGCATCGAGCACAGCGACGGCCGTCTCACGCTGGCGATGGCCGACCCGACCGACGTCGTCGCGCTCGACGACGTTCGCCTCTACACGAACGCCCGCACGATCGTCCCCGTCGTCGCGACGGAGAGCGCGATCCGCGAGTACCTCACCCGCGCCTGGTCGCTGGAGGAGGACGCCTCCGACGTCACGGGAATGCTCGACGCGATCGGCGAGGACGCCACCGACTTCGCGAACGACGCCGACGACGACGCCGACGGCACCCCGATCGTCCGGATGGTCAACGTCATCCTGACCGACGCCGTCCGCGCCCGCGCCTCCGACATCCACCTCCAGCCCGAGCTCGACGGCCTGCGCGTGCGATACCGCGTCGACGGCCTGCTCCGCGACGTCATGACGGTGCCGAAGAACGCCGCGCCGTCGATGACGAGCCGCGTCAAGATCATGTCCGGCCTCGACATCGCCGAGCGCCGCAGGCCGCAGGACGGCCGCGCGCGGCTCAACGTCGACGGCGAGAGCATCGACGCGCGCGTCTCGACGCTGCCGTCGCTGCACGGCGAGAAGGTCGTCATCCGCCTCCTCGCCCGCGGCGAGGGTGTGCTCCCGCTGTCGCGGGTGGGCTTCACCGAGAAGCAGCTCGAGACGATCCTCGACACGATCGTCGTGCCGCAGGGCCTCGTCCTCATCACCGGCCCGACCGGCTCCGGCAAGACGTCGACGCTGTACTCGGCCGTCTCGCAGATGCGGACGCCGGACCGCAACATCGTCACGCTCGAGGACCCGGTCGAGGTCCAGCTGCGCGGCATCACGCAGGTGCAGACGAACGACCGCGCGGGGCTGACGTTCGCGGCCGGCCTGCGGTCCGTGCTGCGCCAGGACCCCGACGTCGTGCTCGTCGGCGAGATCCGCGACACCGAGACCGCGGAGCTCGCGCTGCGCGCCTCGCTGACCGGCCACATGGTGTTCTCGACCCTGCACACGAACGACGCCGCAGCGGCCGTCACGCGCCTCGTCGACATGGGCGTCGAGCCGTTCCTGATCGCCTCCTCGCTCACCCTTGTCATCGCGCAGCGGCTCGTCCGCGTGCCGTGCTCGCGCTGCCTCGCGCCGTACCAGCCGAGCCCTCGTACGCTGCAGCTCCTCGGCCTCACGCACGACGACGTGGCCGGCGCCAACCTCGTCCGCGGCCGCGGCTGCGACCAGTGCGGCGGCACCGGCTACCACGGCCGTACCGCGATCTTCGAGGTGCTCCCCGTCGACACCGCGCTGCGCGCGGTGCTGACCGCGCGCCCGACCGAGGCCGCGATCCGTACGGCGGCGCGCGCGTCCGGGGTCTCGTCGCTGCGCAGCGACGGCATCGCCCGCGCGCTGCGCGGCGAGACGACGCTGGAGGAGGTGCTGCGCGTCACGCAGGTCGACGCCGCGAGCGGGCCGCGGTGCCACGCGTGCCACCGTTCGATCGAGGAGGACATGCACTTCTGCCCGTGGTGCGCCGCGGCAGTCGAGACCTCGACCTGCGCGGGCTGCGCGCGGCCGGTCGCGCCTGAGTGGCGCAACTGCCCGTGGTGCCGGCGCGCGCACGACGCCAGCCCGGTCGTCCCCGGAGCCGCGGTCGCGAGCGGCGAACGCCGCAAGACCGTCCTCGTCGTGGACGACGACGAGTCGGTGCTCGACTACGTCGAGACGGCGCTCGCCGACGTCTGCGACGTCATGCGCGCGCGCAACGCCGAGGAGGCGCTGCGCATCGCCGCGACCGACGACCTCGACGCGATGATCCTCGACCTCGTGCTCCCCGACCTGTCCGGCATCGAGGTGACGCGCCTGCTGCGCGCCGACACGCGGACGGCGCTGCTGCCGTTGCTGCTGCTCACCGGCAGTGACGACCCGCTGCTGCGTACGGAGGCCACGAACGCCGGCGCCGACATCTACCTCTCGAAGCCGGTCGACCCGGCCACCCTGGAGGCGAACGTCTGCCTCCTGCTCGAAGGCGCCGCGCTCGTACCCGAGGTCTAGTCCAGGACCGGGCCAGGGCAGTCGCTCGTGATGCGCCCGAACGCTCTCGCGACGACCTCGATCTCCTCGGGCGTCAGCAGGTCGACGAGGTGCTCGCGTACGCCCCGCAGGTGAATCGGCGCGGCGGCCGCGAGCCGGTCGCCGCCCTCGTCGGTGAGCACGGCGAACGTGCCGCGCAGGTCACTCGGGCACGACTCCCTGCTGATCAGCCCCTCGCGTTCCAGCCTGTCCACCAGCCGCGTCAGGCCGCTGCGGGAGAGCAGCACCCGGTCGGCCAGCTCGGTCATGCGCAGGCGGCGGTCGGGCTGCTCGTTGAGGTGCAGGAGCACCTCATACGACCCCAGTGGCAGGTCGCACTCGGCGCTGAGCTCGGCGTCGAGCTGCCGGGTCACCTTGGCGTGCGCGCGCAGGAACGACCGCCACGCGTCCAGCTCGACGGTTGTGAGCCAGTAGGTGGGGGAAGCCGACCGCTGAGAGGCCATGTCCAGGACGATAGTTGCATGTGCAATAAAAGTCCAGTACGTTGCGTTCACAACAGTTGCACAAGCAACCAACTGACAAGCCACCAGAGGGAGCAGACCAGATGACCACCTCCACGACGACCGGCCTCGAGCAGCTGACCGGGACGTACGACATCGACGCCAGCCACTCGAGCCTCGAGTTCGCCGCCAAGCACGCGATGGTGACGACGGTCCGCGGCCGCTTCAGCGACTTCGAGGGCGTCCTCAACATCGACGGCACCAACCCCGCGAACTCCAGCGCCGAGGTGCGCATCCGCGTCGACAGCCTCGACAGTCGCAGCGGCCAGCGCGACGAGCACCTGCGCAGCGCGGACTTCTTCGACATCGAGAAGCACCCGGAGATCACGTTCACGAGCACCCGCGCCGCCGCGGGCAAGCGCGACGGCCAGTACGTCCTCTGGGGCGACCTGACCATCAAGGGCGTCACCCGCGAGGTCGAGCTCGACCTCGAGTACACCGGCACCGCGACCGACCCGTGGGGCGGCCAGCGCGTCGGGTTCGAGGGCGAGGCCAAGGTCAACCGCAAGGACTGGGGCCTCAACTGGAACGTCGCCCTCGAGGCCGGCGGCATCCTCGTCAGCGAGAAGGTCAAGCTCAAGCTCGACATCTCCGCGGTGAAGCGCGCCGGTCAGTAGCACCCCGGAAACGCGGCGAGGGCCCGCCCCAGGCTGGGAGGCGGGCCCTCGCCGTGCCCGGCGCCCGCGCGCTACGGGACGACGAACGACCCGGTGCCGTACGCCATGTCCAGCACGACCACCCGCGCCCGCGCGTAGCCGTCCGGCGACGGCGGGGCGGCAGCCGGGTGCACGACGCCGAGCCGGGTCTCCACCCACGGCCGCGTCAGCACGTCACCGCTGGACGCGATGCCCGTCAGCGCCGCGAACGGCAGCGTCCATACGATCCGCGCGCCGCTGACCTGCGCCGCCGGCACGCCGGCGATCGGGGTCGTGCCGTTGCAGTACGCGTTCGTCGTGGGCGGTGCCGCCACCGCGGCGTCGTACTCGACCCGCAGGAACAGGCCGCAGCCAGGCGCCTGGATGTTGACGAGGTAGCTGACACCCTCCGCGGGCGGCGCGGCGAGCGTCAGCGTGACGCTGATGCCGCCGGACGTGGCGGCCCACTCCGCGGAGAGGACGTCGCCGGCGGCGTACGACGCCGGCTCGGTCGGCGTCGACGGGTCGGCCGCGCCCCGCGCGTACACCTGGTGGTTGACGCCGTTCGCGTCGCCCCGCTGGTCGGTGAGCTGCGGCGCGGACGCCGTCGCCGGCAGCGCCAACGACACGGCCGCCGCCACGACGGCAAACTTGACTGCCCCCCACATGGGCCCTCCCCTGGCGTCCTGAGAGGGGGGACTTCGCCGCGCGGCGGCCCGTTCCCTGCACCACGTAGACTGGCGGCATCCCCTGGGAGTAAGGACGCGTACCCGCATGCCCACCACCGAGCAGGTCACCGCCGCCCTGGCCACCGTCCAGGACCCGGAGATCCACCGCCCGATCACCGAGCTCAACATGGTCGAGCGGGTCGACGTCGCGCCGGACGGCGTGGTCACGGTGCGCGTGCTGCTGACCGTCAGCGGCTGCCCGTTGAAGGACAAGATCACCCGCGACGTCACCGAGGCCGTCTCGCGGCTCGACGGCGTCACCGGGGTCGTCGTGGACCTCGGCGTCATGAACGACGAGCAGCGCGCCGCCCTGCAGACGCAGCTGCGCGGCGGGCAGGCGGCGCGGGAGATCCCGTTCGCGCAGCCCGGCTCGCTGACGCGCGTCTACGCCGTCGCGTCCGGCAAGGGCGGCGTCGGCAAGTCCAGCGTCACCGCCAACCTCGCCGCCGCCATGGCCGCGAGCGGCCTCAAGGTCGGCGTGGTCGACGCGGACATCTACGGCTTCTCGATCCCGCGCATGCTCGGCGTCGAGGGGCGGCCCACGCAGGTCGAGTCGATGATCATGCCGCCGACGTCGCACGGCGTGAAGGTCGTGTCGATCGGCATGTTCGTGCAGGGCAACCAGCCGGTCGTCTGGCGCGGGCCGATGCTGCACAGGGCGCTGCAGCAGTTCCTCTCGGACGTGTTCTGGGGCGACCTCGACGTCCTGCTCTGCGACCTCCCGCCGGGCACCGGCGACATCGCCATCTCGATCGCGCAGCTCGTTCCGAGTGCCGAGATCCTCGTCGTCACGACGCCGCAGCTCGCCGCCAGCGAGGTCGCCGAGCGGGCCGGCTCCATCGCCGTGCAGACCCGCCAGCGCATCGCCGGCGTCGTCGAGAACATGGCCGGTCTCGCCTGCCCGCACTGCTCCGAGCACGTGGACGTGTTCGGCGCGGGCGGCGGCCAGGCGGTCGCCGAGGCGCTGACGCGGACCGTCGGCGCGCCGGTGCCGCTGCTGGGTCAGGTGCCGATCGACGTACGGCTGCGCGAGGGCGGTGACGCCGGCGTGCCGCTGGTGCTCAGCGACCCCGACGCGCCCGCGTCGAAGGAGCTGCGCCGCGTCGCCGAGCAGCTCGGCACGCGTTCGCGCGGCCTCGCGGGCCGCTCGCTGGGGCTGTCGCCGGCGTAGCGGCGCTCTCCGTAACGGGCCTGGGGCGACCTGGCTCGTTCCCTGCGGCCGACACGCCGGTCTCCCGCGTGACGATCTTCAAAGAACAGCACCCCAGCCGTGGCTCGCCCGCTCCGCGCGGATCTCCCGGCGTTCCTCCCGTACGACAGCCGAAGGGCCGCCCCGGACGGGACGGCCCTTCGACGAGAGGTGCTGGTGCTACGCGACCTTCCACGGCTTCGCGGCCGTGGCGATGTCGATGCCCGCGCTCGGCTCGAAGTCGGTCGGCTGGTAGCCGGCGACGACGAACTCGGCGGTCGAGGTGTAGGCGACGATGCCGTCGAGCAGCGTGCCGACCTTGAACTGCTTCGGCAGCAGCTTGAACGGGATCGCGATGCTGTTCGCCGCTGCAACGCGCGAGTCTGCCGGGGATACGCGGGGCTACGTCGCGTCGGGGTCGAACGGCGCGGGGTCGCCGGGCGCCAGGGGCGACGCCGCGGCCGGGGCGGCGGCCCGCGCGGCGGGCGCCGGGTCGAGGTCCTCGTCGAAGAACCGCCGCGGGTCGAGCCTGCGGATCTCGTCGAGGTCGATGCCCATCTCGTTCTTGATGTCCGTCGTCACGCCGCTCGCCATCCGGCGCAGCTCGCGGATCAGCCGGCCTGCGTCGGCGGCGACCTTGGGGAGGCGTTCGGGGCCGAACACGAGCATGGCGACGACGGCGAGGACCGCCAGCTCCGCCCAGCCCAGGTTGTCGAACACGCTCACTCCAACGTCGGGGACGCCTGTTCTTCGCGCAGGCTACCCGGACGGTTTCTGCTGGAGGGTGACTCTCACGGATGACTGCCGTCCGTCGCGGACGTACGCGACCTCCACGGTCTCCCCGATCCGGTGCGAGCGGATGGCCCCGATGAGGTCGCCCATGCTCGTGATCTCGTCGTCGCCGAGCCGCACGATGATGTCGCGGGCGCGCAGTCCCGCGCGTTCGGCGGGGCCGCCGCGCGTGACCTCCATGACGAGCGCGCCCTCCTTGGTGCCGAACTGCTCCGCGGTCTGCGGCGTGATGTCGTTGCCGCTGATGCCGAGGAACGGGTGCGTGGCCCGGCCGGTGCGGATGATCTCCTCGGCCACCGCGCGCGCCTCGTCGATCGGGATGGCGAAGCCGATGCTGATCGAGCCGCCACCGCCGCCGAGGAGCCCGCCGAGCGACGCGATCGCGGTGCTGATGCCGATGACGCGGCCCTCGCGGTCGACGAGCGCGCCGCCGGAGTTGCCGGGGTTGATGGCGGCGTCGGTCTGGAGCAGCCCCTCGAGCCTCGCTCCGCCCTGCGGCTCGATCGTCCGGTTGAGGCCCGAGACGATGCCGCGCGTCACGGTCGGGCCGCCGAGACCGAGCGGGAAGCCGATCGCGATCAGGCCGTCGCCGAGGCGGAGCGCCGAGGAGCGCGCGACGGCGATCGGCACGAGGTCGGTCGCGTCGACGCGGATCACCGCGAGGTCGCGCTCGGGCGCCGTGCCGATGACGGTGCCCCTCAGCGGCTTCCGGTGGACACGGTCGAGAAAGGCGACGGTGACGCTCGTCGAGCCCTCGACGACATGGTTGTTCGTGACGATCACGCCGTCGCTCGAGATC
>DATMES010000043.1 GCA_035556555.1 Frankiaceae bacterium | reverse complement strand
CGCGTCCCAGGTGAGCGCCTTCGCTCTGATCGGGGTGCGATCTGCGCTTTTTCCCCGCACGGCCCGCAACCCGGTTGCGGAGCCGACCCGAGCACCGTCACCGCACGTGATCATGCGCGGCGTTTCGCCAAGCCCTCCTAGTTTCGCCAAGCCCTCCTAGTAGTGCATCCCGCCGGGGCCGTGGCTGTGGCCGTGGCCGTGCGTCGGGGTGGGCAGCGGGTTGCCGTCCTCGTCCTTCGGCTTCTCCGCCACCAGCGTCTCGGTGGTGAGCAGCATCGCCGCGATGGACGCGGCGTTCTGCACCGCCGAACGCGTCACCTTGACCGGGTCGACGACGCCGGCCGCGATGAGGTCGACGTACTCGCCGGTCGCGGCGTTGAGGCCGTGGCCGACGGGCAGCTCGCGCACCTTGGAGACCACGACGTAGCCCTCGTGGCCGGCGTTCTGCGCGATCCAGCGCAGCGGCTCCTCGAGCGCCTTGCGGACGATCGCCGCGCCGGTCGCCTCGTCTCCGGTGAGGTCGAGCTTGTCGAGGCCGGTCGCTGCCGCGACGAGCGCGACGCCGCCGCCGGCGACGATGCCCTCCTCGACCGCCGCGCGGGTCGCCGAGATGGCGTCCTCGAGACGGTGCTTCTTCTCCTTGAGCTCGACCTCGGTGGCCGCGCCGACGCGGATGACGCCGACACCGCCAGCGAGCTTGGCGAGCCGCTCCTGGAGCTTCTCGCGGTCCCAGTCGGAGTCGGACGCGTCGATCTCGTTCTTGATCTGCGCGATGCGGCCCTTGATGTCCTCGGGAGAGCCCGCGCCGTCGACGATCGTCGTCGTGTCCTTGGTGATGGTGACCTTGCGCGCCTGGCCGAGCATGTCGAGCCCGATGGAGTCGAGCTTGAGGCCGACCTCGGCGCTGACGACCTGGCCGCCGGTGAGGATCGCCATGTCCTCGAGCATCGCCTTCCGCCGCTCGCCGAAGCCCGGCGCCTTGACGGCGCAGGCGTTGAGCGTGCCGCGGATCTTGTTGACGACCATCGTCGACAGGGCCTCGCCCTCGACGTCCTCGGCCACGATCACCAGCGGCTTCCCGCCCTGGAGGACCTTCTCCAGGATCGGCAGCAGCTCGTGGATGGCCGAGATCTTCGAGCCGACGATGAGGACGTACGGGTCGTCGTACGACACCTCCATGCGCTCGGCGTCGGTGACGAAGTACGGCGAGATGTAGCCCTTGTCGAACTGCAGGCCCTCGGTGAACTCCAGCTCGAGGCCCATGGTGTTGGACTCCTCGACGGTGATCACGCCGTCCTTGCCGACCTTGCTCATGGCCTCGGCGATGAGCTCGCCGATGGCGCGGTCCTGCGCGGAGATGGACGCGACGTGCGCGATCTCCTCCTGCGACTCGACCTCGCGCGCGGCGGCGAGCAGCGTCTCGGACACGCGGGCCACGGCGGCCTCGATGCCCTTCTTCAACGCCAGCGGCGAGGCGCCGGCGGCGACGTTGCGCAGGCCCTCGCGGACCATCGCCTGGGCGAGCACCGTCGCGGTGGTGGTGCCGTCACCGGCGACGTCGTTGGTCTTGGTGGCGACCTCCTTGGCGAGCTGCGCGCCCATGTTCTCGTACGGGTCGTCGAGCTCGACCTCACGGGCGATCGTGACGCCGTCGTTGGTGATGGTGGGGGCGCCCCACTTCTTGTCGATGACGACGTTGCGGCCGCGCGGGCCGAGCGTCACCTTGACGGCGTCCGCGAGCTTGTCGACGCCGCGCTGGAGCGAGTCGCGCGCGTCGGAGTGGAACTCCAGGATCTTGGACATCTACATCCCTCTCATGACGAACGCCCCGGCGCGCGAAGGCGACCGGGGCGTCCGTGAAGTGACTACTTCTCGATGATCGCGAGGACGTCGCGGGCGCTGAGCACGAGGTACTCCTCGGCGCCGTACTTGAGCTCCGTGCCGCCGTACTTGCTGTAGACGACGACGTCGCCCTCCTTGACGTCCAGCGGGATGCGCTGCCCGTCCTCGAAGCGGCCGGGGCCCACGGCGATGACCGTGCCCTCCTGCGGCTTCTCCTTGGCGGTGTCCGGGATCACGATGCCCGACGCGGTCGTGGTCTCGGCCTCGTTGGCCTGGACGACGATGCGGTCCTCGAGCGGCTTGATGTTGACCTTGGTGGCGGTCGGCATTCTGCCTAACCCTCCTGGTATGGATGGTGGGTGGCGGCCCGCCGTCGCGGGGGATCGGGCGCCTCGTCGCTGTTAGCACTCTCGGGTAGGGAGTGCCAGACAAACATAGGACGGGCGCGGCTACGGCGTCAACACGGCGAGCACCGGGCGGAGCTTCCCGTCGGCCGCCGCGAACTCCCAGTACGGCTGGATGGCGCCCTTCCCCGCGTTGACGAGCACCATCCGGACGCGCTCGTACCGCGCCGCGTGCTCGACCCGCTCGAACGCCTCGGCCTGGCTCATGACCTCGACTGGCCGCGGCGTGAACGTCACCAGCGTCAGCGTCATCGCCTGCACGCCCTTGGCGTCCACGGTGAACGACGCCAGCGGCGCGGGCACCCCGCCCGCCTCGAAGACCGGCAGGTCCGCCCGCACGACGAACTGCACCGACCGCGTGCCGCCGCGCGTTCGCACCGTGGGCGTCCACTGCGCGGGGTCCATGCCGTACGCCCGCATGACCGCCTCGGCGGCGGCCTTCACCTTCGCCTCGGCGGGCGGCTCGCCCGGCGCCGCGCCGCGCCTGGCGAAGATCACCGTCGGCGTGTCGGGGCGGACGTGCACCTCGACGTCGTCGCCGCCGCGGAACACGCGGGCCCCGCGCTGCACCTGCCCCGAGTCGGTGACCGTCTTCGCGCCGAGCGCGCGTCCCGCGGGTGCCGCGGGGTCGGCGGGCGCGAGGGCGTCTACGACGAGCTCGGTCACCTGGCTACGGCCGGTGCCGAGCGGCGGCCCGGCCCAGGCCGGCTCGTCGGCCGGGCGGGTGAGGACATAGAAAGTCACGCCGGCGGCAAGGACGGCGAGCGCGGCCCCGTACGCGACGAGGCGGCGCGGCGTAGGGGCGGCCACCCGCGCAGACTACGGCCTGCAGCGGCGCCGAAACGAGCAGGCGCCGGACCGGGTACCCACACGCGGCGAGCGCTCCGCCGTACCTGTCACGTACCGACGATGTAGGCGCTGAAGTCGTCCGGGTGACCTGTCACCGCTACGGCACCCTTCATCGACAGCACGGTGAACCCGAAACCACCCGGACCGACCTGCCGGAAGTAGGTCGTTCCGCGCTTCCAGCCTTCTCCGCTAGCTCCGGCAGCACTCGTTGGCAAGACAGAGCCCTTTCCATCCTGACGGCGTGGTCGGCGCCGGCCTCAGTCGTTCTTTGAAGATCACTACGCGTGAGACCGGCTGCTGGGCTGCAGGGTTGAGCCGATCCGGGTGCGCGGGCGCCGCTCGTCCGGGGTTACCGCCGTTCTTGTGGTGGTCCAGCGCCGAAGGGGCTCCTGCCCAGCACGATCCAGGCCCAGCGCGAGCCAGGATGGGAAAGGCTCACGGCCGCGGCATCGCGAGCGTCGGACGCCGACGTATCAGCGCACGAGGGTGAACCGCCAGGCGTGCCCGTCCCTCACGAGGCTCCCGGCCGGCGGCGTGAGCGTCTCCGGCGGCTCTCCTGACCAGTGCGAGATCATGACGACACGGTCGTCGGCCGAGACGTACACCTCCTTGGCCGTCATGCCCTCGGCGTGGAAGGAGAGCGCCCACGCGACGACCGCGTCGACGTCGGTGGCCACGGCCTCCCACATGAGCGTCGTCATGCGAGCCGCAGCGACGGGTCGGCGAGCGCGTCGAGGCCGGTCGTGACGCCGCGCGCGAACAGCTCGCTGCCCAGCGCCGCGACCATGGCGCCGTTGTCGGTGCAGAGTCCTGGACGCGGGATGCGCAGGGGGATGCCCGCGGCGTCGCAGCGCTCCTGGGCGACGGCGCGGAGGCGGGAGTTGGCGGCGACGCCGCCGCCGACGAGCAGCGCCGCGCCGTGCTCCCTGCAGGCCGCGACGGCCTTCGCGACGAGCACGTCCACGACCGCCTCCTGGAACGACGCCGCGACGTCGTTGACGGGGATGTCGTCGCGCGCCTCGACCCACCGCGCGACCGCCGTCTTGAGGCCGGAGAACGAGAAGTCGTACGTCCCCTCCGTCCGCCCCCGAGGGAACGGGATCGCGGTCGGGTCGCCCTCGCACGCGGCGCGGTCGACGTGCGGGCCCCCGGGGAACGGCAGGCCGAGCACCCGCGCCACCTTGTCGAACGCCTCCCCCGCCGCGTCGTCCACGGTCGCGCCGAGGACGCGGACGTCGGTGACGTCCGGCACGAGCAGCAGCGACGAGTGGCCGCCGCTGACGAGCAGCGCGACGAGCGGGTCGGGCAGCGGGCCGTGCTCCAGGACGTCCACGGCGACGTGCGCGGCGAGGTGGTTGACGCCGACGAGCGGGACGCCGAGGGAGAGGGCGTACGCCTTCGCGGCCGCGACGCCCACGAGCAGCGCGCCGGCGAGCCCGGGGCCGGTCGTGACGGCGACGGCGTCGACGTCGGTGAGCTTGACGCCGGCGGTCGCGAGCGCGCGGTCCACCGTCGGCACCATCGCGTCGAGGTGCGCGCGGGAGGCGACCTCCGGCACCACGCCGCCGAACCGCGCGTGCTCGTCCACCTGCGACGCGATCGCGTCGGCGAGCAGCGTCTGCCCGCGCACGATGCCGACGCCGGTCTCGTCGCACGACGTCTCGATGCCGAGGATCAGCGGCTCGCTCATGCCGTCACCATGACCAGGGCGTCGGTACCGGACGGCTGGTAGTAGCGCTTGCGCACGGCGATCGCGGTGAAGCCGAAGCGCTCGTACAGCGCGATCGCGGCGGCGTTGTCGACGCGCACCTCGAGCCCGACGCGCGGCAGGCCGCGTTCCTTCGCGTCGTCCATGAGGCGCCGCAGCAGCTCCGCGCCGAGGCCCTTCCTCTGGTGCGCCGGCGCGACGGCGATGGTCTGGACGTACGCCTCGTCGGGCATCGCGGCGAGGCCGGCGTACGCAACGATCTCGTCGCCCTCGGTCGCGACGAGGTACGTGCGCGACTCGGCCTGGGCGAGCTCGTTCCAGAACATCTCCGTCGTCCACGCGTCGTCGAACAGCGCGTCCTCCAGCGCCGTCACCGCGGGGATGTCCCACCAGCGCATACGACGGATCACGCGGTCACCTTCTTGCGCGGCCCCGGCGGCGTGGCGTCGGGACGGCGGAGGTAGAGCGGCGTGAGGTCGTCGCGTCGCGGCGCCGTGAGGAGCCGCGCCGCGTCCGGATACTCCGGCTCGGCGACGTCGAAGCCGGCGAACGCGTCGGGGTAGAGGCCCGGCCCCGCTCCGGCGATCGCCGTGATGCCGTGGGCGCGCAACGTCTCCGCGACGTCGGCCGGCTTGCCGACGTGCGGGCCTTCGTCGCGAGCACCGTCCGCGTCGTACGCCGCCCAGTAGACCTCGCGCCGCCGTGCGTCGGTGGCGACGGCGATGCCGGGTGCGGCGAGGGCGTCGAGGGAACAGACGCCGTACGCCGGCACGCCGAGCGCGTGCGCCATCGCGCGCGCCGTGACGATGCCGACCCGCAGGCCCGTGAACGGCCCCGGGCCAACGCCCACGACGATGCCGTCGGGACGGCGTCCGGCGAGGACGCACTGGATCAGCGGGGAGAGCAGCTCGCCGTGCCGGTTGGCCGCCACCTCGGTCGCCGACTTACCCGTCGACAGCGCGACGGTGACAGCCGGGGTCGACGTGTCGAACGCGAGCAGCAGCACGCCGCCGACCCTAACCCGCCCGGCTCGGTCGTCAGCCGGCGAACCGCGCCACCAGCTCGCGCTTGAGCACCTTGCCGCTCGGCCCCAGCGGGAACGCGTCGACGAAGTGCACGACGCGCGGGTACTTGTACGCCGCCAGATGCTCCCTCGACCACGCCACGATCTCGTCGGCCGTCGCGTCGGCGCCCTCGGGCGACCGTACGACGACCGCGCAGACCTCCTCGCCGTGCGTCGCGTCGGGCACCGCGATGACCGCGACCTGGCCGACCGCCGGGTGGCGCAGCAGTACCTCCTCGACCTCGCGCGGGTACACGTTGAACCCGCCGCGCAGCACCATGTCCTTCTTGCGGTCCACGATCGCGACGAAGCCGTCGGCGTCCTTCGTGCCGAGGTCGCCCGAGCGGAACCACCCGTCCACGATCGCGGCGCGGGTGGCGTCGTCGTTGCCGAGGTAGCCGGTGAAGACGTTGTGGCCGCGGATGACGACCTCGCCGATCTCGCCGGTGCCGACGAGCTCGATCGCGTCCTCGACCTCGGCCTTCGCGATCTCGACCTCGACGCCCCAGATCGGCGTGCCGACGGTGCCGGGCTTGCGGCCGATCGACTCGTGGTTGAACGTCGCCACCGGCGACGTCTCCGACAGGCCGTACCCCTCGTAGATCTCCGAGCCGAACGTCTCCCGCCACGCGTCCATCACGGTCATGGGGAGTGACGCGCCGCCGGACACCGCGATACGCAGCTGCGGCAGGTCGCCGCCCGCCGAACGCGCGGCCTCCAGCAGCGCGATGTACATCGTGGGTACGCCCTCGAACACCGTGACGCCGTACGCCCCGATCGCGTCCAGCGCCGCGGGACCCTCGAAGCGCGGCATCAGCACGAGCGTCGCGCCGGCGCGGAAGCCGGAGTTCATGGCACAGGTCTGCCCGAACGAGTGGAACAGCGGCAGGCAGCCGAGGATCACGTCGTCGGGCCTGAGGCCGATGACGTCGAACGCCGAGATGGTGACGTTCATGACGACGTTGAGGTGCGAGAGGACGGCGCCCTTCGGCTTACCGGTCGTGCCGCTCGTGTAGAGGATCACGGCGTCGTCGGCAGGCTCGCGCTGGACGTACGTCTCCAGCGGCTCCGCCTCGCGCGCTGCCGCGTCGAGCGCGGTGAGGCCCGAGTCGCCGCCGCCGAGAACCGTCAGGACGGGGACGTTCGCGAGCTCGGCACCCTTGGCGCCCTCGCCGAGCAGCGGGCCCGCGCAGACCAGCGCCTTGGCGCCCGAGTCCTGGAGGACGTACGCGATCTCCTCGGCCTTGAGCAGCGCGTGGACAGGCACGACGACGGCGCCGAGCGCGAGGACGCCGTAGTACGTCGTGGGGAAGTCGGGGACGTTCGGGATCAGGACCGCGACCTTGTCGCCGGGGCCGATGCCGGCGGTGTCGCGGAGGGCGGCGGCGTAGCGGCGGGCGTCGAGCCAGAGGTCGGCGTACGTCGTCCGGCTCTCGCCCATGACCACCGCCGTGCGGTCGCTGTGGCGGACGGCGGACTCGGCGAGGATCGACGCGATCGACAACGTGGCCATGGGCGCTCCCTGCGGCTCGGGCTGAGACCGCAGATTGTGCCGCGCGCTACCCCGCGGCGCGCAACGGCGGCAGGTCGCCCGTCGTCACGACGGGGTTGGTGGTGCCGTGCCACGACACGTCGCGGAAGCGGACGCGCTCGCTGACCTGCGATGGTGATGACCTCCCAGTCCCTCGGGTGAAAAAGGAGCCAGCGCCGTGCCCACCATCGAGTACGTCACCCTCGCCAACCACGTCGAGGCGATCAACGGCCTGCTCTACATGCTGGGCGCCGGCTGGTCCGAGATCCACCCGCCGGTCGACCAGGAGGGCCGCCTCGGGCCGGTCCACTTCGGCATCGGCGTCAGCGTCCTCGTCGGCTGGAACGAGACCAACCAGCGCTACCCCGTGGAGCTCACGATCACGAGCGAGGACGGCGGCGAGCCGCTGGTCCGCGTCGAGGGCCAGATCGAGCAGGGCCGCCCGCCGGGCCTGCCGCCGGGCTCCGACCTCCGCAGCGTCATCGGCCTCGACGCCGACGTGCAGTTCCCCCAGCCAGGGGGGTACGTCGTCCGGGTGACGATGCTCGACGAGGTGCGGTCGGTGGCGTTCCGCGTCATCGTCCCGCAGCGGTCCGCGCCGCGGACGACCGGCCCCACGGCGTACTGACGCTCCCTACCGTTCCTTGAAGATCACCACGCTCGAGACCGGCGCGCCGGCTGCAAGGAACGAGCTACGAGAGCCCAGTCACGCGCGACGCCCAGTCGCCGCCGCGCGGCGTCAGCGTCACCTCGCGCTCCTCCCCCTCGACACCGCGCGCGATCGACACCTCGAGCCACGAGTCCGCCAGCGACTCGACCAGCCCCGCGCCCCACTCCACGACGGTCACCGACTCGGCGAGCGACGCGTCGAGGTCGAGGTCGTCCACCTCGGCGACGGAGGAGAGCCGGTACGCGTCGACGTGCACGTACGGCAGCCGCCCGTCTCGATGCACGTGCGCGATGACGAACGTCGGCGACGTCACCCGCTCCGTCACCCCGAGACCGAGCCCGATCCCCTGCGCCAGAACGGTCTTGCCCGCGCCGAGCGGACCCGTCAGCACGATCAGGTCCCCCGCCCGCGCGACACCACCGAGCGACGCGCCCAAGGAACGCATCGCCGCGACGTCAGCGACGCGCACGTTCGGCCACCACCTCGGCGAGCGTCGCGATGTCCGCGCGCAGCGCCTGCATCTGCGTGCCGTTCGGCCCGGAGCGCAGCGCCGCCGACGGGTGGAACGCCGGTACGACCGTGACGCCCGACACCTCGAACCGCTGCCCGCGCACCCGCGTGATCGACACCGAAGGGCCGAGCGCCCAGCGGGTCGCGAAGTTGCCCAGCGTGCAGATGACCGCGGGGTCCACAAGGTGCACCTGCCGCCGCAGCCAGCCCTTGCACGTCGCGATCTCGTCGGGGAGCGGGTCGCGGTTGGCGGGCGGCCGGCACTTGAGGACGTTCGCGATGACGACCCGCGAACGCTCGATGCCCGCCTCGGCGAGCAGCCGCGTCAGCAGCTGCCCCGACACCCCGACGAACGGGATCCCCTGCTGGTCCTCGTGGAACCCCGGCGCCTCCCCCACGAACATCACGTCGGCCGGCGCGTTCCCGTCGGCGAAGACGGCCTGCGTACGCCCCTGCCACAGCGGGCACGCGGTGCACGACCGCACCAGCGTCCGCAGCGACTCCCAGTCCCCCGCCCCGTCCGCCGCCGCGCGCACCAGCGCCGCGCCCTCAAGCACCGCGCGACTCCGCGGCGTTGCGCGCCGCCTTCCGCAGGAACGCGCGCAGGTGCAGGTTGACCAGCGGCGCGCGCTCGATC
The DNA here is from genome assembly GCA_035556555.1 of Frankiaceae bacterium. Lineage (GTDB taxonomy): Bacteria > Actinomycetota > Actinomycetes > BP-191 > BP-191 > BP-191. The sequence continues at coordinate 739 of DATMES010000043.1, read as the reverse complement.
ATGAGCATGTGCCCGGCACCGGTCACCGTGACGAAGTGCGTGCCGGGGATGCGTCGCGCGATCTCCTCCGAGTGCGAGTACGGCGTGATGCGGTCGCGCGTCCCCCCGAACACCAGCGTCGGCACCTTCGCGAGCGCGTCGAGGCCTTCGTAGAGGTCGTGCTCGCGGAACGTCGGCACGAACGCCAGCAGCACGTCCAGCGGCGTCGCCGACGTCATGCGCTCGACCAGCTCGACCTGCGCCGGCGAAGGGTTGTCGCCGAAGCCCCAGAGCTTGGTGAACACGAAGTTCAGGTCGCTGCCCGCGCGCCGCCCTGCCGCCACGACGGGCCGCCCGGCGACGCGCTGCACGCGCGGCAGCAGGCGTACGGACAGCACGTCCGCCACCCGCGCCGGGATCGGCACGAGCGCCTCCGCCACGCCGCCCGCGGACGTCGCGACGAGCACCGCGCCGACGACCCGCGTCCCGAACAGCTCCGGCCGCTGCTTCGCCAGCGACATGATCGTCATGCCGCCCATCGAGTGCCCGACGAGCACGAGCTTGCCCTTCGGCGCGGTCGCGGTGAGGACCGACCGCAGGTCATGACCGAGCTGGTCAATGGTGGCACTCTCGGCCGTGCCGCGACCGGACCGGCCGTGGCCGCGCTGGTCCCAGAACACCAGGCGACCCAGGTCGGCCAGGTCGCGGCGCTGGTGGTGCCAGCTGTCTTGGTTGAGGGCCAGGCCGTGGCAGAACACGA
>DATMES010000041.1 GCA_035556555.1 Frankiaceae bacterium | reverse complement strand
CGCCCGCGCGCCAGCTCGGTCAGCTGCGCCGGCGCGCCGGCGAACACCGTGCCCCCGTCGCGCAGCACGACCACCCGGTGGCAGAGCGCGGCGACGTCCTCGGTCTGGTGCGTCGACACCACGATGCTCCGGTCCGCGGCGAGCGCCGAGATCAGGTCGCGGAACCGCAGCCGCTGCTCCGGGTCGAGGCCGGCCGTCGGCTCGTCCAGGATCACCAGGTCCGGATCACCGAGGATGGCCTGGGCCACCCCGACCCGGCGCCGCATGCCGCCGGACAGCGCCCTGATCCGGCGGCTCGCCACGTCGGCCAGACCGACGGCGTCGAGCACCCGGCGTACCTCGTCGTGCCGGGCCCGCCGGTCGGTGAGCTCCTTGAGGATCGCGACGTAGTCGACGAACTCGAACGCCGTGAAGCTGCGGTAGAACCCCGGCTCCTGCGGCATGTACCCGAGCCGCCGCCGGACCTCGAGCCGCTCCGAGCCGCGCGTGACGTCCCTGCCGAGCACGCGCACCTCGCCGGACGTCGGCGCGAGCACCGTCGCGACGATGCGGAGGAGCGTCGTCTTGCCGGCGCCGTTCGGGCCCAGCAGCCCCGTGACGCCGGTGGCGGCGTCGAGCGTGAGGCCGTCGAGCGCGCGGCGGCGGCCGTACGACTTCACCAGGTCGTGCGCGACGACGCTCATGCGCGTTCTCCCTGCTCGACGTGTCCGGACCTCGCGACCAGCACCGCGGCGCCTCCGAGGAGCAGCACCGCGCAGAACGCCTGCGTCCGTGCGTCGCCCGGCGTCCCGTACGGCAGCACGGCGTACGTCACCCAGCACGCCGCGACCGCGCCCGCCGCGGCGGCGGGCGTCGTCCGCGTGCTGAGCGCCAGCGTCGCGGACGACAGCCCGAGCGCGGGCAGCAGCCACTCGGCGCCGGTCAGGCCCGGTACCGCGACCCCTGCCGCGCCGAGAACGGCGAGCGAGAACGCCAGCACCGCGACGGTGCGCAGCAGGAGGAGGCGCACGCCGCCGTACGGCGCGGCGACGCCGATCTCGTACGCCGCGTCGACCCCCGGCCCATACGCCGCCGCGACGCCCGCCACGGGCACGAGCGGCGCGAGCAGCAGGAAGACGAAGTCACCGTCGCTGCCGGTCCGACCCGCCGCGACGGCGAACGCCGCGACGAACAGCACCGACGCCAGCCACGACGTCCGCAGGCTCGTCGTCGCGGCGAGCAGCCGCGCGCGGTCGTCGCGGACGCCGACGGCGCGCAGGGCGCGTTCGGCGAGGGTCAGGCGGGGCGCGTCGAGGTCGCTGACGACGGCGTGCCAGGTCCTGTCGAGACGAGAGGTGTCGGCGTACGGCGCGAGTGCCGCGCGGCAGTCCGCGCAGGCGGTGAGGTGCGCCTCGACGCTGGCCGCGGCGACCGCGTCGGCGGCGCCGGCGGCGTACCGCGCGAGCGTCCCCGGATCGGCGTGCCAGGTCACGCGATCACCTCCTGTCGTAGCTGCGCGCGGGCGCGCATCATGCGGGTCTTGACCGTGCCGGCGGGGATGCCGAGCAGCCGCCCCGCCTCCCTCGTCGTGAGGCCGTCGAGCACCGTCGCCTGCACGACGGCGCGCAGCTCCGGCGACAGCCGCGCCAGCGCGCCGCCCAGGTCGCCGTGCTCGACGCCCATCAGCACCTGCTCCTCGGCGCTCGGCGCGACGTCGAGGACGAACGTCGTCGGCACCCGCTGCTTGCGCAGCAGGTCGATGAGCCGGCGTACGGCGATGCCCCAGACCCACGCCGCCACCTCGCCGCGGCCGTCCCAGCGCTTCGCCGTCCGCCACACCGCGACGAACGTGTCCTGCACCGCCTCGTCGACGAGCCCGGGGTCCGCGCACCGGCGGGACAGCCGCGCGACGAGCCACGGCGCGTGCCGGCGGTAGAGGGCCTCGAGTGCGTCGCGGTCACCGGTCGTGGCGACCGCGCGCAGCAGCTCGTCGTCGGGGGTCATGTCACGGAGCGAACGGCACCGTCAGGCAGGCGAGCCGCGGGCCGGCGCCGCCGCCGGGCGCGGTCTCGTCGCGGTGGACGATGACCGAGTTGGCGCCGAACGGGTGCGCCGTGTCGCGCACCGGGTGCCACGCGACGCTCGCGCTCGCCTCGCCGTGGCCGCCGGCGTCGGTCGTGAAGTCGAGCCACACCTCGTTGTCGGGGTTGCCCAGCGCGGGGTCGCTGCCGGGGACGTTCTGGTAGTGGCCGCCGGCGTCCGCGCCCGTTGCGCCGCAAGGCTTCTGGTGCATGTGCGAGCCGTACTCGGTGTCGGCGGGGAAGCCGTCCACGACGAGCGTCACGACCGTACGGCCGCTCGGCGTCAGCACCGCGTGGACGCGCGCGGTCGCGCCCGCCGGGATCGCGGCGTCGTACCGCGTCAACGGCCCGGCGGCGTCGACTCTCGTAGCGCCGGCGGCGTGCGCCGAGCCTGGCGCGAGGACGAACGGGACGGTGAGCGCGACGGTGGCCGCCGCGCGAGCTGCGGTCCTCATGGGACCCCCTCTGAACGGATGCGCGCGCCTGGCGGCGTACGTCACCCTCCCTGTCGGGGCCGGAGGCCCAGACGGTTCACGCCCCGCATCGTCCTCCTGCGTGAGCGAGGATGGGGCGATGTCGTTGAACGTCGTGCCGGACTCCGCGCTCGCCGCCGCCGTCGCCGCGCTGCCCGGTCGCCCGCGCGTCGTCGCGAGCGGCAACCACGCCGCGCCGTTCCACGCCCTCCGGGTGATCGAGAAGTCCCGCGAGCTGTGGCGGCTGTACATGCTCAACGCGCCGCGCGGCATCCCCGAGAGCGAGGGCGTACGGCTCGAGACGTCGTTCGTCGGCGCGGGCATGCGCGACCACGCGGAGCTCCGCTACATCCCTTCTCGGCTGTCGCTGGTGCCGGCGCTGTTCCGCGACACGCGCCCGCCGGACGTCGTGCTGCTGCACACCTCGGTGCCGTACGACGGCAAGGTGTCGATGGGCTGCGAGGTCAACATCCTCCCTGCCGCGCTGGAGGCCGTGAAGGCACGCGGCGGGCTGGTCGTGGCGCAGGTCAACAGGCACATGCCGTACACCTACGGCGACGGCGAGATCGACGCCACCGACATCGACCTCGCGATCGAGGCCGACGAGCCGCTGCCCGCGCCGACGCCGCGCGAGCCCGACGACGTGAGCAGGCAGATCGCCGACCGCGTGGCCGCGTTCATTGCCGACGGCGCGACGTTGCAGCTCGGCATCGGCGCGGTGCCCGACGCGACGCTCGCGGCGGTCCGCGCGACGGGGCTGCGGATCTGGTCGGAGATGTTCAGCGACGGCGTGCTCGCCTTGGAGCGTGCCGGGCGGCTCGACCCCGACGCGGTGCTGACGGCGTCGTTCTGCTTCGGCTCCGCCGAGCTGCTTGCCTGGGTGGACCGCAACCCGCGCGTACGGATGCTGCGCACCGAGCGCGCCAACGACCCAGGCCACATCGCGCGCCAGCCGGCCATGACGTCGGTCAACACCGCGATGCAGGTGGACCTGTGGGCGCAGGCGAACGCGTCGTACCGCAGGGGTCGCATCTACTCGGGCTTCGGCGGCCAGACCGACTTCATCGTCGGCGCGCTGCACTCGCCAGGCGGGCGCGCGGTCGTCGCGCTGCCGTCGTGGCACGAGAAGACCTCGACCTCGACGATCGTGCCGCAGCTGGTCCAGCCGGCCACGTCGTTCCAGCACAGCCACATCGTCACCGAGCACGGCGCCGCGCGGATCTTCGGCGTCAGCCAGATCGAGCAGACGCGCCAGCTGGTCGAGGTGACGGCCGACCCGCGGGCGCGTGACGGGCTGCGCGCGGCGGCCCGCAACTTCGGCCTCGCGGTCGTTCCGGACTAGCCTTCTGCTCCCCCTACCAAGGAGCCCCTCGATGCGACTCGTCCTGATCGGCGCGCTCGCCGCCGCCGGCTTCCTCGCCACGCCCGCCTCGGCTACGTGCATGGAGCACTACGACGACCCGAAGACCGGGATCCGGATCGGCAGCTGCGCGCCGCCCGGCGGTCCCGTGACGACGTACTACTGCGTCCGCGACATCTGCGTCCACAACTAGACGACGAGGTCGGCGACCGCCCTGCGGGGCGTCGGCACGGCCTGCTCGTCGGCGCCGACGCCGAGCCGCAGGACGACCTGCGGGAAGCCCGCGTAGCCGATGTCGCGGCGCACTGCCATGCGTGTGATGGGGCGTTCGAGCGGCGCGTTGTCGAAGCCCGCCGACACGCCGTCGAGCGTCGCCGCGAGCAGGACGTTCTGCAACGCCATCCCCGCGCGCAGCCAGTCGGCCTGCGTGTCGCCCGCGGTCCAGATGATCGCCGGCAGGGGAGCGTCGGGGTGGGCCTCGACGAGGCGGGCGTACGCCGGGTGCGCGAACCGCGCGCCGTACGGCGCCCGCAGCATCCCGCTCGCCTTCGGCGGCAGGCCGTCGGAGCCGGTCTCGTGCGTCCAGGCGCGGCGTTCGACGGCGTACGCCGCGTCCAGCGCCGCGACCCGCCGCGCCTTCTCGGCCAGCGCCGCGAGAGCCTGCTGAGCCCCGGGAGCGGTGACGAGCTGGAGCAGCGCGCCCTCCGCCTCGGCGGCGCGCTGCAGCCTGCCGGGCGTCGCCGCCGGCATGGCGTTCGCGTCGAGCGGGCCGCGGTTGGTGTGCCGCGCGGAGACGGCCGCGAGCAGCAGGGTCTCCTCGGCGGTCGGCAGCAGCCGCGCGCCCTCGGTGATCCGCGCCAGCGCCCCTGACGGGCCGTCGGGCAGCACCTCGACGACCGGCTGGTAGCCGAGGCCGCGGACGGCGAGGGCGTACGTCCGCAGCGCGGCGCCGCAGCCGATCGTCAGCTCGCGGTCGTCGGGGTCGGACGCCGGCATCGCGCGGGTCGCGTCGGCGTACAGCTCGACGCTGCCGTCCGAGCAGACCGCGAACTGCCAGGGCTGCGCGTTGTGCTTCGACGGTGCCTGGCGGGCGACGGAGACGTACCAGGCGATGCGGTCGGAGAGGTCGGTGTTCATGTGGACCAGCGTGCGATTCCGGATGAACGGTCGTCAGTGGGATTGGTCCCGACGGCGTCGGGCCCAAGGTCCCGACATCTCGGTCCCTTGTGCCGGTCTCACGGCGCGCCGCGCTCCGTAGCGTCGATCTCGTCAACAGAGGACCTACAGAGAGCAAGTCCGAGAGGGAGTGTCGATCATGACCCGCATCCGTACCATCGCAGCGACCATCACCATCGGTGCCGCCGCGGCGTTCTTCGTCGCCGGCCCGTACATGGTCTACC
>DATMES010000040.1 GCA_035556555.1 Frankiaceae bacterium | reverse complement strand
CGCTTGTACTTCCCGCAGTAGCACTCCCAGTCGCGGGTCGGGCCGAAGATCTTCTCGCAGAAGAGCCCGTCCTTCTCCGGCTTGAGGGTGCGGTAGTTGATGGTCTCGGGCTTCTTGACCTCGCCGTGCGACCACTGGCGGATGTCGTCAGCGGTGGCCAGGCCGATGCGAAGCTCGTCGAAGAAGTTGACGTCGAGCACAGTTCCTTCTCTCTGGTGTCAGGTCTGAGGGCCGGGACTAGCTGGTTGCCTCAGACCTCCTCGACCGAGCTCGGCTCACGACGCGAGAGGTCGATGCCCAGCTCTTCTGCCGCGCGGAAGACGTCCTCGTCGGTGTCCCGCATCTCGATCTGCATGCCGTCGCTGCTGAGCACCTCGACGTTGAGGCAGAGCGACTGCATCTCCTTGATGAGGACCTTGAACGACTCGGGGATGCCCGGCTCGGGGATGTTCTCGCCCTTGACGATGGCCTCGTAGACCTTCACGCGGCCGAGCACGTCGTCGGACTTGATGGTGAGGAGCTCCTGCAGGGCGTAGGCGGCGCCGTACGCCTCCAGGGCCCAGACCTCCATCTCACCGAAGCGCTGGCCACCGAACTGCGCCTTACCACCCAGCGGCTGCTGCGTGATCATCGAGTACGGGCCGGTGGAGCGCGCGTGGATCTTGTCGTCGACCAGGTGGAGGAGCTTCAGGATGTAGATGTAGCCCACCGAGATCGGCTCGCGGAACGGCTCCCCGGTACGGCCGTCGAACAGGTTGGCCTTGCCGGACGACCCGATGAGCTGGAGGCCGTCGCGGTTGGGGTTGGTGGAGCCGAGCAGACCGGTGATCTCCTCCTCGCGGGCGCCGTCGAAGACCGGCGTCGCGACGTTCTGGCCGGGCTCGCCCTTGAACGCGTCCTTGGGCAGGCGGCCGGCCCAGTCGGGCTTGCCGTCCACCGCCCAGCCGGTCTTGGCGACCCAGCCGAGGTGCGTCTCGAGGACCTGGCCGACGTTCATGCGGCCGGGGACGCCGAGCGGGTTGAGGACGATGTCGACGGGCGTGCCGTCCTCGAGGAACGGCATGTCCTCCTGCGGCAGGATCTTCGCGATGACGCCCTTGTTGCCGTGGCGCCCGGCGAGCTTGTCGCCGTCGGTGATCTTGCGCTTCTGGGCGACGTAGACGCGGACCAGCTCGTTGACGCCCGGGGGCAGCTCGTCGCCGTCCTCGCGCGAGAACACGCGGACGCCGATGACCTTGCCGGACTCGCCGTGCGGGACCTTGAGGGAGGTGTCGCGGACCTCGCGCGCCTTCTCGCCGAAGATCGCGCGGAGCAGCCGCTCCTCGGGCGTCAGCTCGGTCTCGCCCTTGGGCGTGACCTTGCCGACGAGGACGTCGCCCGGCGTGACCTCGGCACCGATGCGGATGATGCCGCGCTCGTCGAGGTCCGCGAGGACCTCCTCGGAGACGTTCGGGATGTCCCTGGTGATCTCCTCGGCGCCGAGCTTGGTGTCGCGGGCGTCGACCTCGTGCTCCTCGATGTGGATCGAGGTCATGACGTCGTCCTGCACGAGGCGCTGCGACAGGATGATCGCGTCCTCGTAGTTGTGGCCCTCCCACGGCATGAACGCGACCAGCAGGTTCTTGCCGAGCGCCATCTCACCGTTGTCGGTGCAGGGGCCGTCGGCGATGACGTCGCCGGCCTCGATCCGCGCGCCCTCCTCGACGATCGGCTTCTGGTTGATGCAGGTGCCCTGGTTGGAGCGGCGGAACTTGTGCAGCCGGTACGTCTGCCGCGTCCCGTCGTCGGCCATGACCTGGATGTAGTCGGCGGAGAGCTCCTCGACCACGCCGGCCTTGTCGGCCACGACGACGTCGCCGGCGTCCTTGGCCGCGCGGGCCTCCATGCCGGTGCCGACCAGCGGCGCCTCGCTGCGGAGCAGCGGAACGCTCTGGCGCTGCATGTTCGAGCCCATGAGCGCACGGTTGGCGTCGTCGTGCTCGAGGAACGGGATCATCGCCGTCGCCACCGACACCATCTGGCGCGGGGAGACGTCCATGTAGTCGACGTCGTTCGGCTCGATGAAGTCGACCTCGCCGCCCTTGCGGCGGACGAGCACCTTGGCGTTGAGGAAGTTGCCCTTGGCGTCGATCGGCTCGTTCGCCTGGGCGATGACGTGCCGGTCCTCCTCGTCCGCGGTCAGGTAGTCGACCGTGTCGGAGACCTTGCCCTTGACGACCTTGCGGTACGGCGTCTCGACGAAGCCGTACGGGTTGACGCGCGCGTAGGTCGACAGCGAGCCGATCAGGCCGATGTTCGGGCCTTCCGGCGTCTCGATCGGGCACATGCGGCCGTAGTGCGACGGGTGGACGTCGCGGACCTCGAAGCCGGCGCGCTCACGGGACAGACCACCGGGGCCCAGCGCGGACAGGCGGCGCTTGTGGGTCAGGCCCGCGAGCGGGTTGGTCTGGTCCATGAACTGGCTGAGCTGGGACGTTCCGAAGAACTCCTTGATGCTCGCCACGACGGGCCGGATGTTGATGAGCGTCTGCGGCGTGATCGCCTCGACGTCCTGCGTCGTCATGCGCTCACGCACGACGCGCTCCATGCGGGCCAGGCCGAGACGCACCTGGTTCTGGATGAGCTCGCCGACCGTGCGGAGGCGGCGGTTGCCGAAGTGGTCGATGTCATCGGTCTCGTAGCCGTTCTCGCCGGCGTGGAGGCGGACGATGTACTCGATCGTCCCGATGATGTCGTCCTCGGTGAGCGTGCCCTGCGTCAGCGGCTGCTCGAGCGACAGCTTCTTGTTGACCTTGTAGCGGCCGACCTTCGCGAGGTCGTAGCGCTTCGGGTTGAAGAAGAGGTTGTCGAGCAGCGTCTGCGCGGACTCGCGCGTCGGCGGCTCGCCCGGGCGCAGCTTGCGGTAGATGTCGAGGAGCGCGTCCTCCTGGCCCGTCGTGTGGTCCTTCTCGAGCGTGACGCGCATCGACTCGTAGTCGCCGAAGCGCTCGAGGATCTTCGCGTCGTCCCAGCCGAGGGCCTTGAGCAGGACGGTGACCGACTGGCGGCGCTTGCGGTCGATGCGTACGCCGACGGTGTCGCGCTTGTCGACCTCGAACTCCAGCCACGCGCCGCGGCTCGGGATGACCTTGCAGCCGTAGACGTCCTTGTCGGACGTCTTGTCGATCGTCTTGTCGAAGTAGACGCCGGGGCTGCGGACGAGCTGGGACACGACGACGCGCTCGGTGCCGTTGATGACGAACGTGCCCTTGGGCGTCATCAACGGGAAGTCGCCCATGAACACGGTCTGGCTCTTGATCTCGCCGGTGCCGTGGTTGGTGAACTCCGCCGTGACGAACATCGGCGCGGAGAACGTCATGTCCTTGTCCTTGCACTCCTCGACGGAGTACTTGGCAGGCTCGAAGCGCGGGTCGCGGAACTCCAGCGACATCGAGTCGCTGAAGTCCTTGATCGGGCTGATCTCGGCGAGGATCTCCTCGAGACCCGACTCCGAGGGAACAGTGGTGACGCCGTCGGCCTGAGCCTGGGCGACGCGAGAGCGCCACGCCTCGTTGCCGACCAGCCAGTCGAAGGACTCGACCTGGAGAGCGAGGAGGTTCGGAACCTCAAGGGGTTCCTTGATCTTGGCGAAAGAGATACGGGCGGAGTCTGCCTTGGGGGCCAACGATCGTCCTTCCGAGCCTGGATGGAGCAGTTGCGTGGGCACACGAGTTGCCCTCCAGGTCGGCTACCGCCATATGAAGCGACCAGAGGGTGGACAGCGCAAAAGGGCAGTCTAGCGAGGCGCTAGACCGCTGTCGAACCGAACCCGATGCTGATGTCCACAGTCGCTACGTAGCATGCGCGCGCGCCGTGCCGTAGTCAAGATCCCCGGCAAGCGTTCTCGCGCTCGGCCCCGCGGGCGGGCCGCGGCCGTTCTGTGAAGATCACCACGCGTGAGACAGGCGGGTGGGCGTCACGGAAGAGCGTCCACCGGCATGTGACTCCCGTGTTGCCCCGCGTTCTGATCACCTGTGTCCGCTCAGCGACCAGAGGCCGTACGGCAAGGGACACAGGTGATCGTTCCCCGGGGAGCCGACCCGCGCGGGAGGCGAGGCTCGGCATCGGGGTGCGTTCTGCGTCTTTTCCCCACACGGGGTGCAACCCGGTTGCGCGGGAGGGCGGCCGCTAGAGGACCTTGACCTCGCTGACGAGCCACTTCTCCCCCTGGCGGACCAGCGTGAGCAGGACGCGGTTGCGGTCGACGCGGGGGGTGGTGCGGAGCTTGTTCTTCGACTCCTGGTCGAGGAAGACGAGCACCGTCGCGCGGTCCCCGCGCCGGCACGCCTCGTCGTCGGTGCCGCACGGCTCGATGCCGACGCGCTGGATCTTGCTCGTGATGACGGCCTGGTTGTCGACGACGAGGTCCTTGTACGACTCGTTCTCCAGGATCTTCTCGTCGAACTCCTCGCGCGCCTTGCCGGTCGTGCTCTCCGAGATCCGCTTCAGGTCCTCGTCGAGGGTCTGGTAGTTGATCGACACGAGGTTGAGGGCGAGCTGGCCGGCCTGGCGTACGGCGGCCGCGCGGCGGTCGTCGGCCCGGTCCTCACGGCGTTCGGCGGCGATGGGGCCCGTGGCCGTCAACGCCGCGGCGAGCAGCAGCGCGAGAACGCCCGCCGAGATCGCGCCGAGCAGGAGGCCGCGGCGGCTGGCGCGGCGTACGGGATCGACGACGGGCTCGGCGACGACGGGCTCGGCGGGCTCCGCCACCGGCGGTGCCGTGACCGCCGCGGGCTCGGCCGGCTCGGCCGGGGTGACCGGCTCGGTGGGTGGCGCGGGGGCGGGCTCGGGCGCGGTCGGGACAGGGGTGATGGGCTCGGGGGCCGTCGGCGCGACCGGCTCGGTAGGCGGCGCGACGGGCGGCGGCTCGGGCGTCGCCGGGACGACCGGCTCGGGTGTGACGGGCTCGGGTGTGACGGGCTCGGGTGTGAAGGGCTCGGGTGTGACGGGCTCGGGCGTGACGGGCTCGGGTGCCGCGGGGGGCGTACCGAGCGGCTCCTCCGCGGGCACGTCGGCCGCGACGGGCGTCGCCTCGGGCTCGCGCGGCGGCGCGTCGCTCACCGGGGGGCACGTCGGGTCGGTCACGCGAAGATCCTCTGGTCGGCTACTGGAGCGGCGCGAGCAGCAGCCCGAGCCAGGCCTCGTCGCCGAGGACCTCCTGCTGTCCGCCCTCCCAGCCTACGGTGGCGAGCGAGCCGTCGGACGCCAGCGTCAGCGGGCCGTAACCGGTCGACAGCGCGCCGATCTCGGCGCCGCCGGTCTGGGCATCGGTGCAGCGCTTCATCTCGTCGCTCGGCGTCGCCCAGCACGACGTCCGCTTGCCGCCCTCGGCGGGGTTGCAGTTGCGGGTCGTGTCGGCGGGCCCCGCCTTGCGGTCGCGCGGCAGCTTCTCCTCGGTGCCGTACGTGCACCCGATCGGCTCGTCCTGGATGACGAGTCCGTTACGGAGCTGCCCGTCGATGAGCGCGAGGGGTACGCGCTTCACCAGCTCGGGCAGCGCGAGCATCGTCTGGCGGGTGCCGGCGAGGCGCGCGGTGCCGATGCGGTTGATCGTGACGAGGTCGCCGAGGAGGACGGCGATGGCCTGCTGGTTGGGCTCGATGAGGCCGACGAGCTCGTCGGCCGCGCGGATGCCGTTCTCGAACAGTCTGCGGATGTCGGGGTCCGACTCGCGCAGCGTCTCGGACAGGTCGGCGAGCCCCTGCGCGAACTGCCGGAACTCCGGCGCCGTCGCCCGCGCCGTGTCGAGGACCTGCTTGCCCTCGTCGATGAGCTGGAACGTCTCAGGGAGGATCTCCTGCATCGCGAGCGTGAGCTCGTTGCCTGCGTCGATGAGCGTCGTGATCGACGGGCCCGCCCCGCGGAACGCGTCACCGAGCTCGTCGACGAGCAGCGTGAGGTTCTCCTTGTCGATGCTGTTGACGAGGCGGTCGAGGTCGACGAGCACCTTCGAGATCTGCACGGGCAGCTGCGTCCGCGAGCGCTCGATGGTGTCGCCGTTGCGGAAGAACGGGCCCGACGCCGACGTGGGGCGCAGGTCGACGTACTGCTCGCCGACGGCCGACTTGTTCTGCACGATCGCGGTGGTGCCGTCGGCGGGGATCTTCTCGTCGCGGTCGATCTTGAGGTCGACGAGGACGCCGTCCTGCGTGAGCGTCATGTCGCCGACCACACCGACGCGGACGCCGCGGTACGTCACCTCCGCGCCGGTGAAGATGCCGCCGGACGCGGCGAAGTCGGCGGTGACGACGTACGGCCTGCGGATCGCGTCGAGGCCGACGAGCGAGAAGCCGGCGTACAGGATGCCGAGGACGAAGATCCCCACGAACGCCGCGAGCTGGATCTTGACGGTGCGCCTGATCACGAGAGCCCCCTCCCGATCAGCCAGTCGAGGGTGCCGCCGTCGGGGGGCAGCGGCGTGGGCGCGGGCGTCTTCGGCGCGGCCTTGGGCTTCTTGCCGCCGGTGGCGTTCTGGACGGTGCCGACGGCCGTGGCGCCGATGTCCTCGGGGTTGAGGAAGATCTCGACGTACAGCTGCAGGTAGTCGCCGGGGATCGCGCGCGGGATCAGCTTCGTCAGCAGCAGCACCTGGTCGAGCGCCTTGGACAGGTCGGTACGCGCCGCGACGACCTTGTCGAGGATCGGCGCGAGCAGCTCCAACGTGGCGACGGTGTCGGCGCGGCTGGCGTCGACGACGCGGGTGCCGACCTTGCTCAGTTGCGCGACATGTGTCAGCAGCTTGGTCAGCTCGGCGCGCTGGTCGGCGAGGACGGTCAGCGCCGGGGTGAACGTGTCGAGCGCGTCGGCGATGGTCTGCCGCTGCGTCGCGAGCGTCTTCGTCAGCCGGTCCATGGAGTCGATCGCGCGGACGATGTCGTTCTTGCGCTGGTCGAGCGCGGTGACGAGCTCGGTGATGTTGCGCAGCGCGGAGCGCACCGTCGCCTCGCGGCCCGACAGCGCCGCGGACAGCTCGACGGCGATGGTCTGCAGGTTGCCGATGCCGCCGCCGTTGAGCAGCGCGGACAGCGCCGTGAACACCTCCTCGACCTCGGGCGTCCGCGTGCTGCGTTCCGACGCGATGGTGTCGCCGTCGGCGAGCACGCCCTCGGCAGGCTCCCCGATCGGCGGCGACAGCTCGACGAACTTCTCGCCGAGGAGGCTGGTCTGGCGGACCTGGGCGACTGCGTTGCGCGGCAGCGTCACCGACTTCTTGATGCGGAGCAGGACGTTGGCCTTGAACGTCCCCGGGTCCAGCGTGATCTTCTCGACGTCGCCGACCGCGACGTCGTCGACCCGCACGGCGGACTGCGGAACGAGGTCGAGCACGTCGTCGAAGACGACCGTCACGTGGTACGTCGGGCCCTTCGCGGCGCCGCCCGGCAGGTCGACGCCGAAGATGCCGTCGCAGCCGGTCGACGCGAAGAACGTCAGCGCGGCGAGCAGCAGCGGGAGCCGGCGGCGGGTCACGACGACCCTCCGATCAGCGCGAGCGGCGACAGCAGGTCGGTGACCCGCTCGACCTGGACGCCGGTCTTGGGCGCGGTGCCCTTCGGCGCGGCCTTCCCGGTGGTGCTCGCGGGGCCAGGGGGTGGGTCGGGGCAGTCGATGTTCAGGATCGGCGCGAGCACCTGGCAGACGACGATGGAGTACGGGTCGTCGGCCTGGTGGTTGTTGTTGCGGATGTCGAGCGTGCGGCGCTCGGTGTTGACGGTGCTGGCGATGTTCGCGGCGCCGAGCGGCAGGACCTCGAGCGCCTCGATGAGGCTCTCGCGGTGCTTGACCACGATGCTCGTCACCTTCGCCAGCGTCTGCACGTCGGCGCTGAGGTCGGCCTTGTGGCCGCGGACGAGGCTCGCGATCTCGCCGAGCGCGATCGCGAGGTTCTTCAGCGCCTGCGCCAGCGCGGTCCGCTCGCTCGCGAGGAACTGCGTGGCGCGCGCGAGGTTGCCGGTGAGCGTGCGGATCTGCGTGTCGTTGCGCGCCAGCGTGTCGGTGAACGACGCGAGGTTGGTGATGACGCCGGTGAGGTCGCCGCGGTTGTCGGCGAGAGTGCGGATCGCCGTCGACAGGTTGACGATGGTGTCGTTGAAGTCCTTGCCGCCGCCCTTGCCTAGCGTCTTCGCGCCGATGTCGACGAGACGGCTGAGCGAGCCGTCCTTGTTGGCGCCCTCGGGGCCGAGCGCGACGAGGAACGAGTCGAGGCTGCCGAGGATCTCGTCCAGCTCGACCGGCGTCATCGTCTGGTCGGGGCCGAGGACGGCGCCGTCGGCGAGCCGGGCGCCGCCGTCGTACACCGGGGTGAACTCCACGTAGCGGTCGCTGACGAGCGACGGCGGGATGATGACGGCGGTCACGTCGGCGGGGATCGGCGTCTCCGCAGGCACCTCCATGACGACGGTGACGTTGGCGCCCTCGGGGGTGATGGTGCGTACGGTGCCGACCGGCACGCCGAGCACGCGGACGCTGGACCCGGGGTACAGGCCGACCGCCTGCGGGAAGCGCGCCGTGACGCGGATGACGTCGCTCTCGCCGCCGCGGAACATGACGGTGAGACCGCCGACGACGACGATCATCGTCACGAAGAACGCGATGGCCTTCTGGACCGTGGTCGTCAGTCGCATGCGCCCACCTGGCAGAGGACCGCGTCGGGGATGACGAGGTTCTCCGAGTAGACGTCGAGCCACGTGCCGTTGCCGGTGGCGTTGGTGGCGTACCGCGCGAACGGGCCCAGCGCCTTCACCGACTTGTCCAGTGACGAGAGGTTGTTCTTGAGGACGTTGACGACGCTGTGCAGGTTGTCGAGCAGCGGATCGAGGGTGGCGCGGTTGTCGCGCACCAGCGAGGTCAGCTCCTTCGCGAGCAGCGAGGTGTCGCGCAGCAGCGCGGAGATCGCGTCACGGCGCTGGAGGACCACGCGCATGACGAGGTCGGCGTCGGCGATGAGCTTGGTCAGCTCCTCGTCGCGCGCGGCCAGCGCGGCGGTGACCTTCTTGGTGCCGGCGAGCAGCGTGCGCAGCTCGGCGTCGCGCGTCGCGATCGTCTTCGACAGCGCGGACAGGCCGGTCAGCGCCGAGCGGGCGTTGCCCTTCGAGTCGCTGAACGTCTCCGCGAGCACGTCGAGCGACTGCGCCAGCTTGACCGTGTCGATCTCCTCGAGCTGGTCGCTGAACTCGTTGAACGCCTCGTAGATCTGGAACGGCACCGACGTGCGCGCCAGGGGGATCGTGCTGCCCGGCTCCAGCGCGCCCTCGCCGGCGGAGGTGAGCTCGAGGTACTTCGTGCCGAGCAGCGTCTTGAGCTTGACCGCCGCCTTGGTGTCGGGGCCGAGCTCGACGCCGTCGTCGACGCGGAACGTCACGAGGACCTGCTTGTTCTCGATGTCGAGCTCGACCTCGGTGACGCTGCCGACGCGGACGCCGGCGACGCGGACCTCGTTCTCGCGCTGCAGTCCAGCGGCCTGAGAGAACGCCGCAGAGTACGTCGTCTTCTTGCCGAGGAACGGCAGCGGGATCTTCGTGAGGTTGAACGACCCGAACAGCAGCAGCGCGATGACGACGATGCCGCCGATCGCGATCGGGATCGGGTTGCGTTCGCGGAAGGGGGTCATGCGCGCCATGCCTCCCCTCTCGCGGCCGTCGCGAGCGGCGTCCGGCGCGGGGCCGGCAAGGCGGAGGAGGAGTGCGCAGTGAAGCTGCGCGCCACGACGACAACGCCGCCGGCGTCGTGCCGGTCGTCGCGCAGCAGGCCAGGAGAGAGGGGAGTCATGGCGCTAACACCCCGGTTCCGGCTCTTGGCGCTCGACGACGGTCTGGCCGTCGATCGTGACTTCGAGGGTGCAGACGTAGAGGTTCAGCCAGGAGCCGTACGACTGCCCGCGGGTCAGCGCGGTCAGCGCGTCGGGAAGGCGCTTGACCGCCTGGTCGAGAACGTTCTTCTTCGCGTCGAGGGTGGCGAGCACGGTGTTGAGGTGCGCGAGGTCCTTGTCGAGGGCGGGGCGCGACTCGCGGAGCAGCCGTACGGTCGACGCCGCGAGCCGGTCGATGCTCTCGATGGAGCCGCCGATCGCGTCGCGGTCGCCGGCCAGGCCGGTCGTGAACCGCTGCAGCTCGCTGATGAGCTGGCCGAGCGTGTCGTCGCGGTCGGCGACGGTCGCCATGACGGCGGACAGGTTCGTGATGACGCGGCCGATCGCGGCGTCGCGGGTGGCGAGCGTGTTGGTGAGCGACGACGTGGAGGCGAGCAGCTGGTCGACGGTGCCGCCCTCACCCTGCAGCGTCGCGACGACCTCGGTGGCGAGCTTGTTGACGTCGGCCGGCGACAGCGCCTTGAACAGCGGCTTGAAGCCGTTGAACAGCACCGTCAGGTCGAGCGCGGGCTGCGTCTGGCCGAGCGGGATCGTCGCGCCCTTGGGCAGCTCCTCGCCCTGGCTCGACAGCGTCAGGGCGACGTAGCGCTGGCCGAGGAGGTTCTTGTAGCGCACGCGCGCGGTGGCCGCCGTCGTGATGCGCACGTCGGACTCCAGCGCGAACGTCACGACCGCGTGGTGGTCCACCACCTTCGCCGACGTGATGCGCCCGACCTGGACGCCGGCGACGCGGATGTCGTCGCCGGGCAGCAGGCCGGTGACGTCGGTGAACGCCGCCCGGTACGTCGTGTACGACTCGCCCGGACGGATGTTGCCGATCGTGTAGTACAGGATCATCGTCGCGAACGACGTGATGACCGCGAAGATCACCAGCTTGGTGAGGGACGCCCCGATCTTCATGAGGTGGTCACCAACGTCCCGCGGAGCAGCGGCGTGAGGATCAGCACCGCGAGGTCGGAGACCTCGGGCGGCGTGACGCCCATGTCGGGGGCGAGCAGCTGGCGTACGGTGTCGCGCTCCTCCGGGCTGCCCGGCGCGCCGGCGGGCGCGGCGCCGGGGATCGTCGGCAGCGCGGGCGCGTCTGCAGGCGCGGGCGGCGGCTGGCCGACGCCGATCGGGCAACCGCCCTGGTAGTCGGGAGTGGGGTACTTGCACGGCACGAAGTAGCCGCCGCGGCTGTCGACCGGTTCCAGCCGGATGGACAGCGCGGGGCCGTGGTTGAGCGCGGCGTTGAGCTTGGTCAGCGTCTCGTTGAGACCCTTGACGGTGCCCGGCAGCAGGTGGCGCTTCGGGTAGACCGTGGCGAGCGTCCGCCGCGACGCGTCGGCGAGGTAGATGAGGTTGTCGCCGTTGACGGTCAGCAGCTCGCGCACCTCGTCGGTGAAGCCGGTGAGACCGCGGAGGAACGCCGCGAGCGTGTCCTCCTTCGACGTCAGCGTGCGGCCGCTCGTGATCGAGTTGCGCGCGATGCGGAGGATGTCGTCGGCGTTCTCCTCCAGCGACTCCGCGAGGTCGGCGAGACCCGACAGGTCGGCCTGGATCGTGGGCAGCTTGGGGTTGATCTCGCGCAGGTACGCGTCGAGGTTGGCCAGGCCCTGGCCGAGCTCGTTGCCGCGGCCTTCGAGCCCCTCGGCGATCGCGGTGAGCGCGGCGTTGAGCTTCTCCGGCTCCAGCGCGCGCAGCAGCGGGAACAGGTCGGCGAGAACGCGTTCGACCTCGACGGCCTCGTGGCTCTTGTCCTGCTGGATCGTGTCGCCGTCGCGGAGCGGCTCGGCCGCGGCGCCCGACTCCGGGATGACCAGGTCGACGTACTTCTCGCCGAACAGCGTCTTGGGCAGCAGCCGCGCGACGACGTTGCGCGGCACGAAGCCGACCTTGTCGGTACGGATCTTGAGGTGGAGCGTCGCGTCCTCGCCGTCGGAGGTCTGCTCGGCGACGCGGCCGACGGCGATGCCGCGGATCTTCACGTCGGCGTCCATGCCGAGCTGCGTGCCGGCGGTGTCCACCACAAGGGTCGCGGAGACCTCGTCGGGGCTGAAGATCCTGCGCTGGAACTTCAGCACCGTCAGCCCGACGAGCATGGCGATGACGACCATGAACACCAGGCCCTGGACGACCCTTCGCCACGTCGCTGTCCGCATCGCGCTACCCCGCGATCCGGACGGTGTCGGTGGCGCCCCAGAACGCGAGGCTGAGGAAGAAGTTGATGATGACGATGCAGACGATCGACGTACGGATCGCCTTGCCGACGGCCACGCCGACGCCCTCGGGTCCGCCGCGCGCGGTGTAGCCGTAGTAGCAGTGCACCAGCGTCACGAGCACCGCGAAGATCATCGCCTTGCCGAGCGAGTAGAAGACGTCGATCGGCGGCAGGAACTTCTTGAAGTAGTAGTCGTACGTGCCCGCGCTCTGCCCGAACAGCTGCACGACGACGAGCCTCGTCGCGAGGAACGACGAGAACAGGCTGACGAGGTAGAGCGGGATGACCGCGATGAACGCCGCGATCATCCGCGTGGTCACGAGGAACGGGATCGACGGCACACCCATCACCTCGAGCGCGTCGACCTCCTCGCTGATGCGCATGGCGCCGAGCTGCGCGGTGAAGCCGCAGCCGACCTGCGCGGCCAGCGTGATGCCGGCGATGAGCGGCGTGATCTCGCGGGTGTTGCCGAACGCGCTGACGAACCCGGAGAACGCCTCCGCGCCGATCAGCTGCAGGCCCTTGAAGCCCTCGAGACCGACCTGCGTACCGGTGAAGAAACTGAGGAAGAAGATGACGCCGACCGTGCCGCCGCCGACGAGCAGCGCGCCGGAGCCGAGGCTCACCTCGGCGAGCAGCCGCAGCCACTCCTTGCGGTAGTGGACGAACGTCTTCGGGATCCAGCCGAGGCAGGCGCCGTAGAACGCCAGCTGCGCGCCGAGGTCGCCGAGCGGGTTGACGACGAGCCGGTTGCCGGCGGTCGTGACGACGCGCGCCGGGCGGCTGAGGACCGGGGGGACGGTGCTCATGAGAACTTCTGCGGGACGAGTTGGAAGTACAGCGTCGTGATGACGAAGTTCACCAGGAACAGCAGCATGAACGTGATGACGACGCTCTGGTTGACGGCGTCGCCGACGCCCTTCGGTCCGCCCTTCGCGTTGAGCCCCTTGTACGCCGCCACCAGGGCGGCGATCAGGCCGAAGATCAGCGCTTTCCCCTCGGAGACCCACAGGTCCATCGTCTGCGAGAGGGTGCCGAAGCTCGCCAAGTAGGCCCCTGGTGTGCCGTTCTGCACGATGACGTTGAAGAAGTAGCCGCCGGCGATGCCGACGAACGACACCAGGCCGTTGAGGAAGAACGCCACGATCATCGCGGCGAGCACGCGCGGCACGACGAGGCGCTGGATCGGCGAGACCGCGAGCACCTCCATCGCGTCGATCTCGTCGCGGATGCGCCGGGAGCCGAGGTCGGCGCAGATCGCCGAGCCGCCGGCGCCGGCGATGAGCAGCGCCGTGGCGACAGGCGCCGCCTCGCGGACGATCGCGAGGACGGAGGCGGAGCCGACGTACGACTGCGCGCCGAGCTGGCGCGAGAGGTTGCCGACCTGCAGCGAGATGACCATGCCGAACGGGATCGACACGAGCATCGTCGGCACGATGCAGACACCGGCGATGAACCACGCCTGGTTGATGAGCTCGCGCCACTGGAACGGCCGCTTGAAGATCATGCGGATGGTGTCCAGGAACAGCGCGAACATGCTCCCCGTCTGCTGGAGCGCGCCCGTGACCACACTCATCGCGATGCGCCTGCCGGGGTCTTCTGCTGGCGCTCCTCCAGGAGGAACGCGTGGCTGCCGTGCGGGCTGCGCATCGACTTGCGGATCAGGCCGTCGGTCGGCAGCAGCTGCGGCTCGATCGGCGGCAGGTCCGGCGCCTCGAACCCCTCGTCGGCCTCGGCGGCGAGCGCGGCGGCGTCCTTCTCCTCGGCCATGCCGATCGGGCCCTGCCTGCGGCCGTTGAGGAACTGGCGTACGACCGGCTCGTCGCTCGACAGCAGCTCGTCGCGGTGGCCGAACATCACCAGCTTGCGGCGGAACAGCAGCCCGATGTTGTCGGGCACCGTGCGCGCGGTGTTGATGTCGTGGGTGACGATGAGGAACGTCGCGCCGATCTGGGCGTTCAGATCCACGATGAGCTGGTTGAGGTACGCCACGCGCACCGGGTCGAGGCCCGAGTCCGGCTCGTCGAACAGGATGATCTCCGGGTCCAGCACCAGCGCCCGCGCCAGCCCCGCGCGCTTGCGCATGCCGCCCGAGATCTCGCCCGGCAGCTTCCCCTCGGCGCCGAGGAGACCCACCATCTCCATCTTCTCCATGACGATCTTCTTGATCTCGCTCTCGCTCTTCTTCGTGTGCTCGCGAAGAGGGAACGCGACGTTGTCGAACAGCGTCATGGAGCCGAACAGCGCGCCGTCCTGGAACAGCACCCCGAACAGCTTGCGGACGGCGTACAGCTCCTTCTCGGGGATGTTCGGGACGTCCTTGCCACCCACGTAGATGTGGCCGCGGTTGGGCTTGAGCAGGCCCACGAGGTGCTTGAGGAAGACCGACTTGCCGGTGCCGGACGGGCCGAGCATGACGGAGATCTCGCCGGCCGGGATGGTCAGCGAGACGTCCTCGAAGATCGTCTGGCGGCCGAAGGACTTGGTCAGGCCCTCGACCTTGATCTCGACGCCCAAGCTGGTCTCCTCGGCGTGGGTACCGCGAACTACCGGGACGAACCCGGCGAACGCGGAGTGTGACGCAGGTCACAGTAAGAGATTCCGCCGCCAGACGCCATGCGTGCTGACCGCGTGCCGGCGGCGGTGCGGGAGGCTCTGGGGCCATGAGCGCGTTGACGTAAGGGCCTGCCTTAACTAGGCAGTAATTAAGTCATATGCTTAACTGCGGGCATGTTAAGCCCTGACCTTCACTGGCGGGTCGCGGTCATCGGCGACTTGGTCGGGTCGCGGCGGGCGGTGGACCGGGCGGCCCTCCAGCAGACGCTCCGGGCGGCCCTGTTGCTCGCGAACGTCACGTGGACCGCCGCTGACCCCTTGACTCCGACCGTCGGCGACGAGTTCCAGGGGACGTACGACAACCTCATGGCGGCTCTCGATGCCACCCTCCTCGTGCGCGTGAGCATGCCGCCGCCCTTCGACGTGCGGTTCGGCATCGGGATCGGCGCGGTCACCTGGGTCGACGACGAGCCCGGGGGTGCGTTCCGCCGTCAGGACGGGCAGGCGTGGTGGCTCGCCAGGGACGCGATCGACCACGTCGCGGGAGGCGCACGCCGTCGGCACGTGCCGAGCACGCTCCGTACCTGGGTCGCCGCCGCGGCGCCGGACGACGTCCCCGATGGGCGGACGAGGAGCGACGTCGAGATCCCCCTCGACCAGCGCATCGCGGCCATCAACGCGTTCCTCACGACCCGCGACCACCTCGTCAGCGGTATGGACGCCAGGGACCGCCGTATCCTCCAGCGCCTGCTGGTCGGCTGGCAGGTGCAGGAGATCGCCGAGGCGGAAGAGGTGTCACCCTCCGCCGTGTCCCAGCGAGTCCAACGATCAGGCGCGGGCGCGATCATGTACGCCCGCGCCGCGCTCCTGCATTGGTACCTCCTCCCGGAGCAGCCCAGGTAAGGTCCTGCGGTCACGGAACGGGGGATCACGATGAACGTCCTCGGCGTCGCGCTGTTCAGCATCGCCGTCCTCGACGCGTTGCTCGGAACACGGCGACAGGCCCGTCGGATGGCCGCCGCGGCCGTGGCCGCCGCCGGATGTGCCATGGCAGGAGGGCTCGCGGTCGGCATGTCCTGGCGGGCGACGTCGGTCCTGGTGGCGTCGGTGGTCGTCGAGGCACTGCTGTGGATCGCCGCGCGCAACGCCGTCGGACGCCGCGCCGCCTACGTCCTCGCCGGCCTCCTCGCGGCGCTGGCGTTGCGGATGGCGACGTCGGCAGTCTGGGTGACCACGGGCGAGTCGGCGTTCGACCGATGGGCGGCGTCCTTGCCAGGAACGCTCGGGGCGGACGCCGAGCGGGTCGCGTTCGTCGGCGGAGCGGTGGCGTTCCTGCTGACGGCGGCGAACACGCTGGTCCGCCTGCTGCTGGCCGCTGCGCCGAGCTCGGAGCAGCCGCGGAACCCCCCTGGCGGCGGGCGCGTGATCGGGTCGCTGGAGCGCGTGCTCGTCTTCGGGCTCGCCGTCGCGGGCGAGCCGACCGCGGCGACGCTGGTCGTGTCAGCGAAGGGCGTGCTGCGGTTCGCGGAGGTGCGGGCCGCGTCCGGCGACGTCGACCAGATCACGGAGTACGTGCTCGTCGGCTCACTCGCGAGCATCGCTCTCGCCCTCGCGTTCGTGCCGTTCGCGGTGGCGTAGGAAACCGAACGGGCGGCCGTCCCCTCTCGGGAGCGGCCGCCCGTCGGGCGTTGCGATGAACTACTTGAGGGTGACCTTGGCGCCGGCGCCCTCGAGGGCGGCCTTGGCCTTCTCGGCCGCGTCCTTGGCGACCTTCTCCAGGACGGGCTTGGGCGCGCCGTCGACGAGGTCCTTGGCCTCCTTCAGACCGAGGCTCGTGAGGGCACGCACCTCCTTGATGACCTGGATCTTCTTGTCGCCCGCGTCCTCGAGGATCACGTCGAACTCGTCCTGCTCCTCGGACGCGGCGGCCTCGCCGCCACCGCCACCGGCGGCCGGGGCCGCGGCGACCGCGACCGGAGCCGCGGCGGTGACGCCGAACGTGTCCTCGAACTGCTTCACGAACTCGGACAGCTCGATCAGCGTCATCTCCTTGAACGCCTCGAGCAGCTCGTCAGTGCTGAGCTTCGCCATCAGGTGGTTCCTTTCGGGGTTAGCCCTCAGCGGGCGTGTCGTCGGTCGCCTCGGCAGAGGGGGTCTCCGCCTCGGCATCGCCCGCGGGGCCGGACTCGTCCGCCGCGGCTTCGGGCACCTCGGCAGCCTCGGCCGCGGGGGCCTCGGTCGCCGGGGTGTCGTTGCTCTCGGTGCTGGTCTCGCTGTCGGTCGTCTCGCTCACCTCGGCGGCCTCGGGGGCAGCCGCCTCGGCCGGAGCCTCGGTAGCGGTCTCCTCGGCCGGCGTCGCCGGACCCTCCGCCGCGACCTTGTCGCGCAGGGCCGCCGCGAGGCGGGCCGTCTGCGACAGCGGGGCCGCGAACAGGCTGACCGCCTGCTGGAGGGACGCGTTCATCGCGCCGGCCAGCTTGGCGAGCAGGGTCTCGCGCGACTCCAGGTCGGCGAGCTTGCGGATCTCGTCGGCCGTGAGCGCCTTGTCGTCGAGGACACCGCCCTTGATGACCAGGAGCGGGTGCGTCTTCGCGAAGTCACGCAGACCCTTGGCCGCCTCGACCGGGTCACCCTTGATGAACGCGATGGCCGTCGGGCCCTCGAGCAGCGCGTCCAGCTCGAGCCCGGCCTGCTTGGCCGCGATCTTGGTCAGCGTGTTCTTGACGACGGCGTACTGCGTGTTCTCGCCGAGCGAGCGACGCAGCTCCTTCATCTCGGACACCGTCAGGCCGCGGTACTCCGTGATGACGGCAGCACCCGCGCCCGTGAAGGCCTCGGTGATCTCGGCGACCGACGCGGCCTTGTCTGGCCTCGCCATGTGCCTCCTTCGTTCCTGCGTTCGGCCGGGGTCCGGCCCAGAAACGAGGAACGCCCCACGCAGGAGAGCGTGAGGCGTCGGGATGACGTCCGTACGTTCACCTGCGCGGGCCGCCCGACGAGTCGGGGCCTTCGGCTGCCCAGGCGGGCAGCGACCGGCGGTCTGTGGCTCGGGTCAGGGTACGGGCGGCGTGTCCGGCTGGTCAAACGCGGGCGCCTGGCGCCCGGCCAGCGCACGCCCGGCCAGCCACCCGAGCACGCCGAACCAGAGCGCCACCAGCAGCGCGTCCCACAGCCGCGGCCCGGTACGGCCCCCGCCGAAGACCACCGAGGTGTGGGCCGACCCGGCGATGGCAAGGACGCCCCAGGCCAGCCCCGCCGGCAACGCCATCCGCGCGCACGCCCGCGCCGACTCGGCCGGCGGCAGCCCGGAACGACGGGTGACGTAGCGGGCGCCCGCCGCGACCGCGAGCACGGGGATGACGAACAGGAGCAGGTACCCGTCGGGCAGCCACGAGGACCAGAGCGTGACGCTGGCCTGTTCGCCGTAGCTGGCGCCGAGCCGCCCGCCGCTGACGACGCCGAACGCCGCTGTGCCCAGGTTGGGCAGGTACGCGAGCAGCGCCGGCAGCGCTCCCGTCACGTCCGAGGCGGACGCGTCGACGCGGTCGGCGTTCGCGTACGCGAGCACGAGCGCGGCAACGAAGCTCAGGGCGACACCGGCACCCACCCCGACGAGCGCGCCGCGTACGACGACGCCCCAGGCCGCCCACCGGGACGGCCACGACCGCGTCAGGTGCGCGAGCGCGACGACGGCGAGCGCCGCGAGGAACGCCCAGAAGAAGACCTTCGGCGGCCACACCGAGAACGACGTCGTCGTGGTCTCCTCGGCGACGCCGAAGCTGCCCTCGAACCCGGGGTCGTCGAACCCGGAGTCGTCGAACCCTGGCCGCGTCTCCGTGACGGACCAGCGGCCGAGCACCGAGACGACGGCGAGGGCGAACGCGAACACGGCCGCCGTCCGTACGCCGTCGGCGAGCCAGTCGGAGAACCGGCCGGCGCGCATCCCGGCCCGTACGCGCAGCCAGAGCACGGCCAGCGCGGCGAACGTCACCGTCAGCGGGACGAAGCCCAGCGAGTAGTCCCCGGGGAAGAAGCTTTCTTCGCCGCCGGACATCGACATCGACAGCGGAGAGCCGAACGCGAGCCCCACTGCCACGCAGACGTAGCGCAGCCAGCGGCCGGCACCGGTCCCCTCGACGAGGAGCTCGTCGGAGCCCGGCCGGGTCGCGGTCATCACGGCGACGGTGGCGAGTGCGGCGAGGACGAGCACCGTGACCACGGCCGGGGCCGCGTCGCGGACCGCCGCGAGCCAGTCGCCGCTCAGCACGCGGACGGCGAAACGCGGAGGCTCGCCGCCGTCCTCCGCGACGGCCGGCGAGTCGACCAGGCGGGACGGCCGCGACGGGACGAACGTGTCGTACGGGTCGCGCTCCGCTGCCTCGCCGACGACGTCGGAGCCGGCAGCGGGCTCCGCGACCGGCGGTGGGACGGGGCTGGGCAGCGTGCCCTGCAGCGCGCGGCGGCGGGCGGCGGAGCCGTCGGCGGCCAGCGCGGGACGGCGGCGTTGCGACGGCGCGGCGACGTCCGCGACCGGCTCGGCGGGAGGCTCGGGCGCGACGGCCTTGGCGGCGCGCTTCGCGGCGGGCTTGGCGGCGGCCTTCTTCGCGGGCTTGGCCGGCTCGGCCGGCTTGGCCGCGGCCTTCTTCGCCGGCTTCGCCGCGGGCTTCGCGGCCGCCTTCGTCACCCGTCGCGCGACCGGCGTACCGCACTGCGGGCACGCCGTCGCGCTCCGTGGCAGGGTCGTACCGCATTCCGTACAGGCGGCCACGGCCGTCCCCCGTCGTCGTGGCGACCTACGCGGTCGCGTCCTCCATGAGGTTGCGCTGGCGGTTCGGGTCGACCGGGATGCCCGGGCCCATCGTCGTCGTGAACGTGATCTTCTTGAGGTACTTGCCCTTCGCCGACGAGGGCTTGGCGCGGACGACCTCGTCGAGCGCGGCGGCGTAGTTCTCGACCAGCTGCTGCTCGGAGAACGACGCCTTGCCGATCACCAGGTGCAGGTTGCCCTGCTTGTCGACGCGGTAGTTGATCTTGCCGCCCTTGATGTCGGCGACGGCCTTCGCGACGTCCTGCGTGACGGTGCCGGTCTTCGGGTTGGGCATGAGGCCGCGGGGGCCGAGGATGCGGGCGATCTTGCCGACCTTGCCCATGAGGTCGGGCGTCGCGATGGCGGCCTCGAAGTCGACGTAGCCGCCCTGGACGCGCTCGATGAGGTCGTCGCTGCCCACGACGTCGGCGCCGGCGGCCTCGGCCTCGGCGGCCTTGTCACCGGTCGCGAACACGACCACGCGCGCCGTCTTGCCGGTGCCGTGCGGCAGGCTGACGGTGCCGCGGACCATCTGGTCCGCCTTGCGGGGGTCGACGCCGAGCCGGATGGCCACCTCGACGGTCGGGTCGAACTTCGTCGTCACGGTCTGCTTGACGAGCTTCGACGCCTCGAGGGGCGTGTAGATGCGGTCGGGCTCGATGAGGTCCGCGACCTTGCGGTACGCCTTGCTGCGCTGTGTCATGTCGTACGTCTCCTTCGTCGTGGTCAGGCGGGCGCGTTCGCGCCCTCCCACCGGCCCGGGCTAGTCCCGGACCGTGATGCCCATGGAACGGGCGGTGCCGCGGACGATCTGCTCGGCGGCGGCGATGTCGTTGGCGTTGAGGTCGGGCATCTTGGTCTGCGCGATCTCGCGGACCTGGTCGGCCGTCACGGTCGCGACCTTGGTCTTGTGCGGCTCGCCCGAGCCCTTCTCGACGCCGGCGGCCTTGAGCAGGAGCTTCGCGGCCGGCGGGGTCTTCGTGATGAACGTGAACGTCCGGTCCTCGAACACCGAGATCTCGACGGGAACGACCATGCCCCGCTGGCTCTCGGTCTGCGCGTTGTACTGCTTGCAGAACTCCATGATGTTCACGCCGTGCTGGCCGAGCGCGGGGCCGACCGGCGGCGCGGGAGTCGCGGCGCCCGCGTTGATCTGGAGCTTGATGATCGCCGCGAGCTTCTTCTTGGGAGGCATGACAGTCCTTAGATCTTCGAGACCTGGTTGTACGACAGCTCGACCGGGGTCTCCCGGCCGAAGATGGAGACCAGCACCTTGAGCTTCTGGTGGTCGGTGTTGATCTCGCTGATGGTGGCGGGCAGCGTCGCGAACGGCCCGTCCATCACCGTCACCGACTCTCCGACCTCGAAGTCGACCTTGCTCGGGACGACGACCTTCTTCTCCTTGACCGGGGCCAGGATGCGCAGCACCTCGGCCTTGGTCAGCGGCGACGGGCGCGAGGTCTGGCCCACGAAGCCGGTGACGCCCGGCGTGTTGCGGACCGCCGACCACGACTCGTCGGTGAGCTCCATGCGGACCAGCAGGTAGCCGGGGAAGACCTTCTGCTGAACGGTCTGCCGCTTGCCGCCCTTGACCTGCGTGACCTCCTCGGTCGGGACCTCGATCTGGAAGATGTAGTCCTCCATGTTGAGCGAGGTGATCCGCGACTCGAGGTTGGTCTTGACCTTGTTCTCGTAGCCCGCGTAGGAGTGCACGACGTACCAGTCGCCGGGGGCGTTCTCGATGACGGCGGCGAGGTCCTCGTCGTCGTCATCGGCCTCGGCCACGGGGGCGGCGGGCACCTCCTCGGGGGCGATGTCGCCGGAGGCGTTCGGCTCGCCGGCCGCGGGAACGGCGGCGAGCAGGTCGGCGACGCTCGGCTCCTCGCCGGCACCGGCGGACGCGGGCGGCGCGACCGGCTCGGCGGGTGCCTGCGTGGCGTCCATGACCGACTGCGCGAACGGCGACTCCAGCGCCGCGCGCGACGGCGCCTCGGCCACGGGCTCAGGGGCGGCCTCGGACTCGGGCGTCGCCTCGGGCTCGGGGGCCGTCTCCTCCGCCGCCTCCGGCTCAGGCGCAGGCTCAGGCGTGGGCTCGGGCTCAGGCATCGGCTCGTCGGCGGGGGTCTCGTCGACGGTCGGCGCGGGGGTCTCGCTGGGCACGACAACGTCGGTGTCGGCGTCGTCGGCCTCGGCCAGCGCCACGCCCTCGGCGACGTCCTCGTCGGCGCCGGCATTGGCGGCCTCAGGCGCCGCGACGGGCGCGTCCTCGTCGAGCGCGACGGGCTCCGAGGACTCCTCCGTGCCGCGCTCCTCGACCGGCTCGGCCGGGGTGCCCGCGGTCTCGGCGGCCTCCTCGGCGCGGTCGACGGTGGTCTCGCCGTACGCCGCGGGCAGGTCCTGCTCGGGAGTGGCGGTGTTCTCGGACAAGGATGAACGCTTCCTTCAGTCGGGTGGGGCCGGGCTCGGACGGTGGATCAGCCGAAGACCTTCAGCACCGCCTGGGTGAACCCGAAGTCGAGCCCAGCGACGAGCAGCACCATCGCGGTGACGAACACGAGCACGACGCTGGAGTACGCCAGCAGCTCGCGGCGGGTCGGCCAGATGACCTTGCGCATCTCGGCCGCGACCTCGCGGTAGAGACGCGGGATCCGGCCGAGGCCGCGACGGTCCTTCGGGGGCTTCTTCGCACCCTTGCCGCCGGCAGCCGCGGCGGGCTCGGCGGTCGGCTCGTCGTCGAACGTCGCCAGGCCGCTACCGCTGTCGCTGCTCACTCGTACGTCCTCACCATCGTGGTCGTCTCGCAGGGCAGGAGGGACTCGAACCCCCAACCGCCGGTTTTGGAGACCGGAACTCTGACCAGTTGAGCTACTGCCCTTCCGGGCTCGGTCACCCCGTTCCCGGGCAAGCCGGAGCAGGGGCAGCCTTCACCCAGACGGTGCAGTGTACGTGAGCAGCGGTCAGGAACCAACCGGCGTTACTGCTCGCCCAACGACCGGGGCGCCCGGATTGTCCCCTCCCTCCGACCCCGATCCCGTGATCTTGGCAACGTCTGTGCTGCCCGGGCAGCACGAACGTCGCCAAGATCACGAAAACCGGACGAGCGAGCGGCGCGGGTCGGACAGGCCTACGCGGCGGCGCGGCGGCTGCGCAGCACGCGCCACGCGACGAGGCCCGCGCCGACGGTGGCGACGGCGCCGATGCCTGCCCCGGCTGCGATGACCTTGGGCCGGGCACCGCTGACCGCGCCGCGGCCGAGCACGGCCGCCTTCTCGCGGACGGACGGCGCCTCGGCGCGCTCGAGGATCGACTCGAGGAGCCCCTCGGGCGGGGCGGCGTTGACGTGGTGGAGGTCGGCGAGCGTACGGCGCACGGTCCGGAACGACGACGCCAGCTCGGCGCACTCGGGGCACTCGGCGAGGTGCGCGCGCAGCTCGGTGGCGCGGCGGGTCGACAGCTCGTGGCCGTCGAGGCCAGGCAGGTCGGCACGGGTGGAGGCGCAGCGCGGGGGAAGCGCGGCGGGACGGCTGGCACTCATGCGGTGCCCCTTCTGGTACGGCGGGGAAGAGGGGTGACGGAAGCGTCGGCGAGCGAGGCGCGGAGGCGTTCGCGGGCGCGGAAGAGGCGGACCTTGACGGCCGTCTCGGACAGCCCGGTCTGCGCGGCCACCTCGGCGGTGGACAGGCCCTCGACGTCGCGCAGGACGACGATCGTCCGCGACGACTCGGGCAGGGCGGCGACGGCGGCCTCGGCGCGGGCGAGCAGCTCGGCGCGCTCGGCGCGCTCCTCGGGCCCCGCGTCGGTGTCGACGAGGCCGACGGCCTCGTCCCCCGGCATCCCGAACGCCTCGCGGCCAGGGAGCGCACGGCGGGACCGCTTGCGCAGCGACGTGAGCGCGGTGTTGACGGTGACGCGGTGCAGCCAGGTGCCGAACGCCGACTCCCCACGGAAGCCCACGACGGAGCGCATCACGCGCACGAACACCTCCTGCGTCACGTCGGCCGCCTCGTCGCGGTCGCGTACCAGCCGGTACGCCAGCGCGTAGACGTCGGCGTACGTGGCCCGGACCAGGGCGTCGAGAGCCCCGGCCTCGCCACGTTGGCAGGCGCGAACGACCTCCGGGTCGACGTCCATCATGGGGTTGGACTCTATTCGGGCCGTAGGGTTACCTCCATGCCTCGTATCTCTCGCAGGGTCGGTGCCATCGCGGAGTCGGCGACGCTGGCGGTCGATGCCAAGGCCAAGTCGCTCAAGGCCGCGGGCCGTGACGTGATCGGCTTCGGGGCGGGCGAGCCGGACTTCCCGACCCCCGCGCACATCGTCGAGGCGGCGGCGCAGGCGTGCGCCAACCCGCGCTTCCACAAGTACACGCCGACGCCTGGCCTGCCCGAGCTGCGTTCGGCCATCGCGGACAAGACCAAGCGCGACTCCGGCTACGACGTCACCGCCGAGCAGGTGCTCGTGACGAACGGCGGCAAGCAGGCCGTCTACAACACGTTCGCGACGCTGCTCGACCCCGGCGACGAGGCGCTGCTCCCGGCGCCGTACTGGACGACGTACCCCGAGTCGATCGCGCTCGCCGGCGGCACGCCGGTCGTCGTGGAGACGAGCGAGGAGACCGGCTACCTCGCGTCCGTCGAGCAGCTCGAGGCGGCCCGGACGGACAAGACCAAGCTGCTGCTGTTCTGCTCGCCGTCCAACCCGACCGGCGCGGTGTACCCGCCCGAGCAGGTCGAGGCCATCGGCAGGTGGGCGGTGGAACACGGCATCTGGGTCGTCACCGACGAGATCTACGAGCACCTCACGTACGGCGCCGCGGAGCACGTCTCCATGCCGGTCGTCGTGCCCGAGCTCGCCGAGACCTGCGTCGTGCTCAACGGCGTCGCGAAGACGTACTCGATGACCGGCTGGCGGGTCGGCTGGATGGCCGGACCGCTCGACGTGATCAAGGCCGCCACCAACCTCCAGTCGCACGCCACCAGCAACGTCTCCAACGTCGCCCAGGCCGCCGCCCTCGCGGCCGTCACCGGGCCGTTGGACGCGGTGGCGGAGATGCGCGCGGCGTTCGACCGCCGGCGCCAGGTCATCCACTCGATGCTCAACGCCATCGACGGCGTGCAGTGCCCCGAGCCGCTCGGCGCGTTCTACGCGTTCCCCTGCGTCAAGGGGCTGCTCGGCAAGGAGATCAGGGGGCGTACGCCGCGCACGAGCGCCGAGATCGCCGAGCTGCTGCTCGACGAGGCGGAGGTCGCGGTCGTGCCGGGCGAGGCGTTCGGGGCGCCGGGCTACGCGCGGCTGTCGTACGCCCTCGGCGACGACGACCTGCGCCGCGGCGTCGAGCGCATGGCGGCCGTGCTCACTGCTTGAGCGGGCGCACCTTGGTCAGGCAGGTGTAGGCCCGGAGGAACGCCTCGGCGACGATCCGGTCGTCCCTTCTCGGGAGCGGTTCGAACTTCGTCGGGCTCCTCTTGATCGCCTCGGCCTCGTTCACCTCGAAGAGCTGGTCGCCCTGCATGATCCAGAACGCGATGGTCTCCTTCTCGGTGCCGGTGGCGTGGTACGCCACGATCGCGGTCGCATCGCCGTACGGGATCGACCGGGCGAGCGTGATCTTCGTCTCCTGGGTCTTCAACCCGGCCCGGATCCTGTCCATCGTCTCGCCGTTGGGGGTCCGGCACTTGATGGCCTGGATCCCGGTGGGGCGCAGGCCGTACGCGTAGACCGCCATCCCCGACGCGAGCAGCACGACGAACGCGGTGCCCGCCACGATCGCCTCGCGGTTCTCGAGGATCGCGAGCCGCTTCGGTGCGACCGGCCGCCCGTGCCTGTCGACGCGCTGCCAGCGCAGCGTCTTGCGGACGAGGGTGTTCTTGCTCGACAGCAGCGCCAGCGCGGAGATGATGAAGAACGCCTGGAGCAGCTTCGCGCTGGTCGGCGGCTCGTGCATGCGCGACTGGATGACGTAGTACAGGCCGAGGCCCGCGTAGAGCCAGAGCGCGGTCCGGCCGATGCGCCAGTTGAGGAACGCCTTGGTCTGCGTGTCGGCCGCGGCCCACGCGCGGTACTCGGGTGGCAGGCGCAGGCCGAGGACGCGGTACGCGATCAGCCAGGGCCTGGGCGGGGCGGGGTGGGTCACGGGGGCATTCTGCCCGATGCCGTCAGCCGATCTGGCCGCTGGCATGCGCGGACGCCGTCAGGGCGACGAGGACGAGCGCGACGAGGTTGCAGAGCCAGAGCTCGCGGGCGCGGCCGCGGCGCTCGGCGCGCAGGCCGAGGGCGGCGAGCAGGAGGGCGGTCACCACGATCAGCGTCGAGAGCATGCGTACGAGGATCGCCAGGGGCGGCGCACGCGTCGAGCGTTCTGTCCCGAAATGATCCGAAAGGACTACGGAGGGACCTCGGCCCCCTCGTTCTCTGCGGTCCGTGCGCCGGTCTCACGCGTGATGATCTTCAAAGAACGGCGGTGGGGGCGGGGGCGGACTACGGGCGGGGCTGCCGGAACGCCTGGAGGAAGCGGTCGTACGTCCTCTTCGACTCCTTGTCGCGGTACGCCGGGTCGCTGTCGTGGTAGCCGCGGTGGCGGTGCCGCGTCACGGGCAGCGGCTCGGTCATGACGGCCTTGCCGCCCGCTCGCCGGAGCGCGTACGACCACTCGATGTCGGCGTTGCGGTAGAAGCGCGCCTTCGGGTGCGGCGGCGTCGCGAGCGCGGCGGAGCGGCGTACGGCGAACAGGTAGCCGAGCACGGCATCGACGTCGCCCGGCTCCGCGTCGGTGAACTCCGTCATGTCGGCGCTCGCCGTGACGCCCCAGCCGCCGGCGACGACGACCTCGGGATCGTCGAACGCCCTGACGACCGGCGCCACGGCGTCGCCGGTCAGCTCCATGGACGGGTCGAGCGTGAGGTGGATGCGGGCCGTGTCGGCGCGCAGGAGAGCCGTGCGCGCGGCGGCCCAGCCCGGATCGGTGACGAGGTGCAGCACCTCGGCGTCGGGGTCGTCGTAGCCGAGGCCCGCGTCGAGGACGAGGACGTGCGCGTGCGTGTGCGCGCGGACCGAGGCGACGCAGCGGCGTACGTCGTCAGGCCAGCCGTCGGCGACGATCGCGACGGTGACGTCGCGGGTGTCCTCCGACGCCGAGTGGTCCGGCAGGTCGGTGACGCGCTCGGACACGTCGTACGGCGGCTTCTGCGCCAGCACCTGGCCGTCCGCGCTGTCACGGACGGTCCAGCCGAGCGCCGCGATCTCGTCGCGGAGCGCGTCGGAGGCGGCGTAGTCCTTCGCCGCCCTGGCGGCCGCGCGGCGTCCGGCCAGCGCGGCCACCTCGGGCGGCGCGTCTGTCACGTCAGGCGTACGGTCGCCCGCGCGCCCTGGAGCACGGCCGAGTCCGCGGCCGTGGCGGTCAGGGTGACGACGACGCGGTTGCCGTCGAGCTTCTCGGTGACCTCGCCGGAGACGGTGAGCGTCGCGCCCTTGTCGTCGTCGGGGACGACGACCGGCTTGGAGAAGCGGACCTTGTACTCCTCGACCGCACCAGGGTCGCCGCACCAGTCGGTGACGACGCGCCCCGCCTCGGCCATCGTGAACATGCCGTGCGCGATGACGTCGGGCAGGCCGACCATCTTCGCGATGCGCTCGTTCCAGTGGATGACGTTGAAGTCGCCCGAGGCCCCGCAGTACATGACGAGGTTGATGCGCTGCACGCTGAAGTCGCGCGCCGGGATCGTGTCGCCGACGTTGACGTCGTCGTAGCGGAGGGTCATGCGGACACCGCCGTTCCACGCGAGACGAGAGTGTTGACGGCCGTGCAGACGTGCTCGCCCTCAGTCGTCGTGATGACGGCCTCCCAGGTGAGCAACTCGTTGCGGCCGGCGTCGCGGATGTCGGTGATCGTCGGCGTGCCGACGAGGACGTCGCCCGCGTGGATCGGCCGTGAGTACTGGAACGACTGCTCGCCGTGGACGACGAGCGCATAGTTGAGGCCGAGGTCGGGGGCACCGACGACGTGCGCGCCCATCCCGAACGACACCACGATCGCGAACGTCGGCGGCGCGATGACGTCGGGGTAGCCGAGCGCCTTCGCCGCCTCGATGTCGAGGTACGCGGGGCTGGGGTCGCCGATCGCGTACGCGAAGTCCTTGATCTTGACGCGGGAGACCTCGTACGGCTCGCTGGCCGGGAACGAGCGCCCGATGTAGTCGCGGTTGAGAGGCATGGCTACATCGTCCCCAGCTGGCCGCCGGCGACGGGGATCGTCACGCCGGACACGAAGTCGCTGTCGGAGCTGGCGAGGAACGCATGCACCGCCGCGATGTCCTCGGGCTGGCCCGGGCGGCCGAGGGGGATCATCGAGATGGCGATGTTGCGGGCGGCGTCGGGGATGCCGTACGTCCCGTCGCCCTGCTCCTTCGCCTGCGTCAGGCGGGTGTCGACGAAGCCGGGCGCGACGGCGTTGACGTTGATGCCGAAGCGGCCGAGCTCGAGCGCCAGCGTGCGGGTCGTCGCGATGAGCGCGCCCTTGGCGGCGGTGTAGTTGAACTGGCCGGGGTTGCCGAGGATCGCCGCGACGCTGGAGGTGTTGACGATCTTGCGGTTGTAGGCCGGCCTGCCGTCGCGCTCGAGCTCCGCCTTGCCCGCCGCGCGCATGTGCTTGACGGCCGCGAGCGACACGTGGAACGACGTCTTGAAGTTGACGTCGAACACGAAGTCGAACAGGTCGTCGTCGAGGTTGTGGAACGTCTTGTCGCGGGTCGTGCCGGCGTTGTTGATGACGACGTCGACCTTGCCGTACTGGTCGATGGTCGTCGTCACCAGGTCCTCGGCCTGCGCCGCGTCGACGGTGTTCTGGAGGCCGGCGCTCGCGGTGCCGCCCGCCGCCTTGATGATGTCCACGGTCTCGTGGGCCGGCTCGGAGTCGACGTCGTTGACCACGACGATCGCGCCCTCGCTGGCCAGTCGTACGGCGGTCGCGCGGCCGATGCCGCGACCCGCTCCGGTGACGATCGCCACCCGGTCGTCCAGTCGTCCCACTGCTCGTTCTCCCTCACATGTCGGCGACGCGGCGACGCTACCCCACGACGTACGGAGTCACGTCGTCGGCGATGCCGCGCAGGGTCTTCGGCGGCAGCGCGGTGGTGGCTGTGCTGCCGGGCAGGCGGTCCCGCGCGGCGCCGTCCACGAGGACCTGACCGGGCTCGGCAACGGTGACCAGGCGGGCGGCGAGGTTGACCGGCGGGCCGAAGAAGTCGCCGTCCTGGGCCAGCAGGAGGCCGTACGCGACGCCGGCCCTGACGGGATGGTCGGCTGCGCCGACGAGGCGCTGGGCGACGTCGACCGCCGTGGCCGGCTGCGCGGTGACGTACATGACGGCGTCGCCGATGAACTTCACGACACGGCCGTCGGCCTCGGTGACCAGCGCGGTGGCGGTGCGTTCGAAGCGGGTCAGCATCGCCGCCAGCTCGGCGCTCGTGGAGACCTGCGACAGCGCCGTGAAGCCGCTGACGTCAGCGAACGCCACCGCGGCGCGGATCTGCCCGAGCAGCGCGACGTCGTTGCTGTCGGACTGCTCGAACTGCCTGCGGGCCGCCTCGAGGTGGTGGCGCAGGAGCACGTCGAGCATGCGGCCGACCTGCGGCGTCAGCTCGGCCAGGCCGGCGTACGACTTGGCGGTCGCCGTCTCGCTGCCGCTCGTGTCGAGCGCGAGCTCGCGCACCGAGCTGCGCATCGCCGCGGAGACGGCCTCGGCGAACCTCGCGACGCTCGCGCCCGCGACGCGGGCCAGGTTGAGCGCGGCATCGTCGCCGAGGAGCTCGGCGATGGCGGCGAACAGGGGCAGCGTCTCGACGTCCGCGCGACTCGCGACCTTGGTGTCGGGGTCGACGATCGGGAGGCCGTACGCCTGCCAGAGCCTGACGACGAGGTCCAGGTCGGTGCCGGTGATCGCGGCGGCTTCGCGGAGCGTGAGCTCCTCGCGGCCAGGGCGTACCTTCCTGTCGCCCGCGAGGCCGAAGAGCCTGCCGCGCTCGTGCGCGGCGACCATCTCGTCGAGCGTGCAGCCCTCGGCGACGAGGAACTCGATGAGGTCGCGGCGGTCAGCGGCGCTGGGCGCGGCGGGGTCGTACAGCCCCGCGGCGATGTAGGCGTCCCAGTCCACGGATGGATTCTGCTCCGGGAACGACGAAGGCCGGTCCGTCGTGCTCGGGACCGGCCTTGTCTCGGGTGCCGTGGGCGCCTAGCGCGTCTCGCGGTGCGGCTGGTGCGTCCGGCAGTTGGGGCAGAACTTCTTCATCTCCAGGCGGTCCGGGTCGTTGCGGCGGTTCTTCCTGGTGATGTAGTTGCGGTGCTTGCACTCCGTGCAGGCCAGCGTGATCTTCGGACGTACGTCGGTGGCGGCCACTGCGCGGAGCCTCTCTCAGGTTTGCGGACGGGCAACCCGCAGAGGATAGCCGAGCGCGTACGGGCCTGTCCAAGGCGCTCAGACAGCGGTGAGCGCGGCCCGGACGGCGGCGACGGCCCCAGCGACGTCCGGCAGGACCGCGGTCTGGTGCGCCAGCGCCGTACGCCACTCCTCCGCGTCCGGCACGCGGTCGAAGACCGACAGCGGCGGCCGGTAGCCCACGGCGGCCTCGTAGGCAGCGACCGCGTCGGCGTCGACCGCGCCGATCGTCGCGAGCGACCACAGGTCGTAGAGGTCGCGGGCGGCGCGCCGGTCACCCCAGGCCCAGAGCTTCATCCCGACGAACGACGCTCGCGTAGGGACGGTCAGAGTCGCGGCCGGCACGTCCGCGTAGCGCGTGTCCACGGACCTGCGCTCGGTGGGCCAGAGGGCGTACCCGGTGCCGTCGAGCACCTGCAACCGAACTGGCGGCACGCGCTCGGCGAGGAGAAGCGCCGTGCCGTTGTCCGCCACGTCCTCCGGCGCCGGGTCCCAGGCCAGGCGCGGGAACTCCCTGCGGAGCGCCGACGGGATGCCCGTCGTGAGTGCCCGCGCGACGTCGCGACGCCGCGCGGCGTAGAGGTCGACGTCTTCCGACAGCCGGCCGGCGGGCAGGTGAGTCCGCGCGAGCGCCGTACCGCCGAAGAAGACGGCGGCCGGGGCGAGGCGTGAGACCGCCGCCAGGACATGGCTGACGAGGTGGTCGCGGCGTACCTGGTCCTCCGCGACACCGAAGCGTTCCGCGACCTCCCTGAGCTCGCGCGGGTCGAGCACGTCAGGACGCCTCGGCGACGCGCTGGGCGTACGCCATCGCCTTCAGCTTGTGCTGCGGACGCGCGAGCGCGGTGACGCGGTCCCAGTCGGCGCGCGCGGCGAGCACCCGGATCGCCTCGTCTGCCTGCCCGGGCTCGACCCCGCCGAACGTGGGGCGCGCCGCCAGGTCGAGCAGCGTCTGCTCGACCGTCGTCACCCAACCCGCGGTGATCTCCGTCTCGACCGCCTCGACGTCGATCCGCGCGACGGTGCGCTGGGTGAAGTGGACAGTGCCGTCGCCGACGCGCAACGGCGGCCGCTGGGTGGGAACCGCCACGGTCGCCGTCGCCAGCGCACGCGGGATCGCGCCGTGGTGGCGTGCGGCGCTGACGTTCGTCAGCGCGACGGCGTCGCGGCCGTAGTCGGCCTGTGCGATGCCGAGCGCGACCGCCGCCAGATCGGGACGCCAGACCCGGCCGACCCACGGCCGCGGAACGAT
Organism: Frankiaceae bacterium; assembly: GCA_035556555.1. Taxonomy (GTDB): domain Bacteria; phylum Actinomycetota; class Actinomycetes; order BP-191; family BP-191; genus BP-191. The sequence continues at coordinate 15,193 of DATMES010000040.1, read as the reverse complement.
CGCGTAGCTGCCAGGAGCCACGCGCAGCAACAGCCCGTTGTCGACGAGCCGCGCGAACTCGGCGTGCGGGTTGACGTAGACGTCGGCGGCGTCGCGCGGGCGCACGACGGCGTTGTCGCGCTGGGCGAGCCGCGGCGGCAGACCGCGCGCCGCACGAGGAGATACCACGACCACCCTAGGGTTGAAGGCTAGAGTGATGGTACTAAGTCCTCCTCCGTGAGTCGCGGAGGCGGGACGTGCGCGTTGGTAGCGGAGGCCGGACTTGAACCGGCGACACAGCGATTATGAGCCGCTTGCTCTGCCAGACTGAGCTACTCCGCCGCAGAGAACGCCGACACGATACCTGCTCGCGCGGCCGGACCCGAACTCGTTACCGACGGCGCGTCACGGAGGCGCCGCCACGACATCCATGGTCAAGGTTGCGCGACAACCTTGAACATGGCCTGCTCATGGTCAAGGTTACGAGAGTGGTGGAGCCCCCTTACGGAATCGAACCGTAGACCTTCTCCTTACCATGGAGACGCTCTGCCGACTGAGCTAAGGGGGCGTCGAGCAGGACGCAGGTTACCCGATGCCGGGCGCGCCGCGCACACCGTTACGTGTCCTGCCCCCTCGCCAGCCGCCGCCGCGGCGCGAGCTCCGTGACAGGCCGGGACGAACGCCGCACAGCGGTCGCGGGATCCCAGGCGTGCAGCCACTCGGTGACCTCCTGCGCGGGCACCGGACGGCACAGGCCGTAGCCCTGGATGATGTCGCAGCCGAGGTCGGTGAGGCGCTCCCACGTCGGGGTGTCCTCGACGCCCTCCGCGACGACGGTGAGGCCGAGGCTGACGCCGAGGTCGATGATCGAACGCACGATCGCCGCGTCGCCCACGTCGGTCGCCATCGACAGCACGAACGACTTGTCGATCTTGACCTCGTCGACGGGCAGACGCTTGAGGTACGTCAGCGACGAGTAGCCGGTCCCGAAGTCGTCGACGGACAGGCGGATGCCGATGCGGGAGAGGCGTTCGAGGACGTCGATGGCGCGCGCGGGGTCGGCCATGACCGACGACTCGGTGATCTCCAGCGTCAGCCTGCGCGGCTCGACGCCGTGCCGTACGAGCAGCGCCCCGATCTCGTCGGGGAGGTCGCTGTCGAGGAGGTTGCGGACGCTGATGTTGACGGCGACGCCGACGTCGAGCCCCTCGCGCGTCCACGTGGCGCACTGGCGCAGCGCGCGGTCGAGGACGTACGTCGTCAGCGGCACGATGAGCCCGGTCCGCTCGGCGAGCGGGATGAACTCGTCCGGCGCGACGAAGCCGAGCTCGCGGTGGTGCCAGCGCAGCAGTGCCTCGGCGCCGAGGATGCGGCCGTCCTCGAGCGACGCCTTCGGCTGGTACGCCACGAACAGCGTCCCGTCGTCGATCGCCCGCCGCAGCTCACCGGCAAGCACGAGCCGGCGGGCGGAGACGTGGTCCTCTGTCGGCTGGTACATCGCGACGCCGAGGTGGCCGGTCTTCGCGGCGTACATCGCGACGTCGGCCCGCTGCAGCAACGACGCGGCGTCGACGCCGTGCTCGGGGTGGACGGCGATGCCGATGCTCGCCGCCATGACGATGCGGACGCCGTCGAGGACGACGGGCACGGCGACGATCTCGAGCAGCTCGCGCGCGACCCGCGCCGCGGACTCGGCGTCGTCGCCCTCGCTGAGGACGACGGCGAACTCGTCGCCGCCGAGCCGCCCGACACGGCGGCGGTCGCCGCAGTAGGCCGCGAGGCGTTCGCTGAGCTCGAGGAGCAGCACGTCGCCGTTGTGGTGGCCGAGGGTGTCGTTGACGTCCTTGAACCGGTCGAGGTCCATGAGCACCAGCGCGACGGGGCCGCCGCCCTGCATGGCCTCGTCGGCGTACGTACGCAGCCCGGTCCAGTTGGCGAGCCCCGTGAGCGAGTCGTGGTTGGCCTCGTGGCGCAGCCGCTCGACGAGGCGGGCGCTCTCCAGCGTCGCGCCTGCCTGGGCCGCAAGGGCTTCGAGCAGCTGGACGTCCACGCGCGCGAACCGCCGGACGTTGCCCATGCGGTCGTACGCCGCGAGCATGCCGACCATCCCGTTCTCGCCGCGCAGCGGGACCGCCACGGCGTCGCGGCCGCGCGGCCCGAGCACCGGCGCGCCGGTCGCGAGCACCTCGCGCCACGGCCACGCGGCGGCGTCGACGGGAACGACGCCGACGCCGTCGTCGTCGGCGCGCCAGCAGGTGAGCCCGCCGTCGTACGCCAGCAGCACGTCGGCGCGCTCGGCGCGCAGCAGCGCGCGGACCTTGTCGGCCACGAACGCCGGCAGCTCCTCGGTGTCCTCCGGCTCGGCGACGCTGCGGCCGAAGTCGTAGACGGCGGCGAGCTCGTCGTTACGGTCGCGCAGCGAGGCGTACGCCCGCGTGAACGACAGCAGCAGCAACGCCACCACGACGAGCAGCCAGCCGGTCAGTGGCTGCTCGCGCAGTGCCTCGACGGCGACCAGAGCGAGCGACGTCTCGACGAGGCTGACGACGAACCACTTGCCGACGGCGACGTCGAGCTCGGTCCGGTCGACCTGCGCCTGCGTGATGCCGATGACCGCGAAGATCGCGGCGGCGGAGATGAAGTTGGCGGTCTGCACCGCGGCGAACGCCGCCAGCCACGCCCGGGGGCCTATCGCGTCGTCGCCGACGACGACGCGGAACACCAGCACCGCGACGGGCACCTGGAAGATGACGAGGGAGACGTTGAAGACGGCCTTGTGCACCGGGAGGCGGCGGCGTACCCCGTCGAGCGCGTGGCCGGCCGCCTTGGCGACGATGAGCGCGAGCGGCGACACCGCGAACAGCCCGATCGCCACAGGGATCTCGGTCATGGACAGCGTGTGGCCCTGGCGGCGGAACTGCAGCGTGATCGCCGACGCGCTGAGCAGCAGCGTCAGCACGGCGATGACCGCGGGCCAGAGCTGGACGCCGGTGCGCAGCGGGTCGAGCGCCGCGACCGGCCCCAGCGTCAGCGAGACGCCGCCGACGAGCAGCCCGAACGACAGGGCGTACGCCCCGCGGGCGCCGCTGGCTGCGCGCAGGGCGGAGCGCGCGGCTTCGTCCGACATGCGCGCCTCCGTTCCTGGGCAGGGTCGAACAGGACACACCCCTGCACGGGTATACGGCACGCTGGGACGCGGGGATGAGCCCGCGACCGGCGTAACCGGGCTGGGCCGTACGGCCCAGCCGTCACGCAGGGGCGTCCCCCGCCCTTCGAGGATGACGTACAACCCGTGCTCGGGGGTGGGTTGTGGAAAACGTAGCCCGGAGGCCTGCCGGACCTTTCCTGCCACGCCGGTGTCCGTCACAATTCCGGACGAACCCCCCTCAACCGGAAGGCCCAACCCCTCATGCGCCGTACGACCCTGTTCCTGCTGCTCGCCGGCCTCGCCGGCACGCTGGCCCCCGCCGCGTCCGCGGGCATCTACTGTGACGAGCTCTACGGGATCCCCGGCACCGGCCAGGCGCCGTTCTGCACGGTGTCCTGCGCGAGGCAGTACGACCCGTCCGTCGACCCCTCGCGCGACCCGGCCGTCGACCCCGGCCGTCCCTCGTGCATGGACGAGGACGCCTGATGCGCCGCCTCGCGGTCGCGCTGGTGCTCGCGGGTGGCGCCCTCGCGTCCGCTCCCGCGGCGAACGCCGGCCTCTACTGCGCCGACGTCCTCGGCATCGAGGGCTCCGGCTACGGGCCCGTCTGCACCGTGACGTGCGCGGCGAGCGCCGACCCGCACGTCGACCCGGACGAGCCCGACGTCCGCGGCCAGCTCCCTCCCTGCCTGTTCACCGACTAGCGAAGGATCCCCTCACCATGCGCCGTACCACCGCTCTCCTGCTCGCCGCCGCGGCGGCCGCGTCGTTCGCCTCGGCGAGCCCCGCGAACGCCAGCGTCTACTGCGCCGACTGGGGCCCGCTGCCCGGCTGGGGCCCCGTCTGCGCGCTTCGCTGCCAGATGGGCATGCAGCCCGAGGTCAACCCGAAGGACGCCGCGGCGACCCTGCGGTCGCTGATCGTGATGTGCCCCGCGTAGGTCCTCTGACGCCGAACGCCGCGGTCCCCCTGTGCGGGGGCCGCGGCGTTCGTACGTCGGGTGGGAGGTGGAGGGTTCGAACCTCCGTAGGCGATGCCGACAGGTTTACAGCCTGCTCCCTTTGGCCACTCGGGCAACCTCCCTGGACGTCCGGCGAACCGGACCGAGGGGAAGGATAACGGATGCGAGAGGATGGGCGCCGACGCCTTTCGAGAGGAGCACGACCGCCGTGGCCGACCCGTCGTTCGACATCGTGAGCAAGGTGGACCGCCAGGAGGTCGACAACGCCCTGAACCAGGCCGCCAAGGAGATCGCCAACCGGTACGACTTCAAGGACACCGGCTCGTCGATCGAGTGGTCGGGCGAGAAGGTCGAGATCCGCAGCAACTCCGACTCGCGCGTGAAGGCCGTGCTGGAGGTGTTCCAGGAGAAGCTGGTCAAGCGCGGGATCTCCCTCAAGGCGTTGCAGCACGGCGAGCCGCAGCCCGCCGGCGGCAACACCTCCCGCCTCACCGTCGACATCGCCCAGGGCATCGAGGACGACAAGGCGAAGGCGATCGCGAAGAAGATCCGCGCGGAGGGCCCGAAGGGCATCCAGGCGCAGATCCAGGGCGACCAGCTGCGCGTGTCCGGCAAGAAGAAGGACGACCTGCAGGCGGTCATCGCGCTGCTCAAGGACAGCGACTTCGACATCCCCCTGCAGTTCACCAACTACCGCTAGCTCGGGGCCGGGGCCGGAGGTTACTGGTGAGTAGCGACGTCGCGGCTCACCAGTTCGTGCTCGGCGTTCGTCGCTACTCACCAGTAACCGCGCGCGGCGGGGTCTACAACCAGTCCTTGCGGCGGAAGTAGAAGAAGAGGAAGCCGGAGATCGCGGTCATCAGGCCGAGCGCGAACCACCACCCCGTCGCCGACCCCGCCGCCGGGTAGATGCGGGTGTTCATGCCGTAGATGCCCGCGACCGCCGTCGGCACCGCGACGATGGCGGCGTACGACGTCAGCCGCTTCATGACCTCGTTGAGCCGGTTCCCCTGGATCGTCAGGTGCGTCTCCAGCAGCGTCGAGATGAGGTCGCGCAGCGAGTCGGCCCACTCGGTGGCGCGCAGCACGTGGTCGTACAGGTCCTGGTAGTACGGCACCAGCTCGGCGTCGATCGCGAACCGCTCCCTGCGCATGAGGCCGTTCAGCACCTCGCGCATCGGCAGCACGACGCGGCGCAGCGTCACGAGCGCCTTCCGCAGCTCGAACGTCCGCCGCTGCGTCTCGATCCCGCCCGACCCCTCCCCGAACAGCCCCTCCTCCAGCGCCTCGATCTCGTCGTCGAGCGCGCTGATCGCCGTGAAGTGCCCCTCGACGACGACGTCGAGGAGGCCGTGGAGGAGGTACGCCGTGCCGTGTTTCGCCAGCGCCGCCGACGCCTCCCACTGCGCGAGCACCGCGTCGAGCTCGAACACCGGCTCCTTGCGCACGGTGACGAGCCAGCGGTCGTCGAAGAAGACGTCGACCTCGGACGTCGTCAGCTCCCGCGTACCCGCGTCGTACGCCACGGCGTACGCCACGAGGAACTGGTGCCCGGCGTACGGCTCCACCTTCGGCCGCTGCGGCCGCCCCGTCGCGTCCTCGCGGGCGAGCGGGTGCAGGCCGAGCTCGTCGGCGATGACCGCGAGGTCGCCCGGCGTGGGCCGGCAGACGTCGAGCCAGACGACGGTGTCGGGCTCGTCGAGGTAGTCGGAGACCCGCGCCGGGTCGAACCCCTCGGCCTCGAGGACGCCGTTGCGGTAGACCCGGGTCAGCACACCGCGAGACTAAGGGGTGTCTCCCCACCCGTCGATCTGCTGCGCAGCGCCCGGCACGGCACCTCGCCGCGTTGTCGGAGGCCCCGATAGCGCTGCTATCGGGGCCTCCTCCGCCTTGCGATGCACCATCCCGGACGCTGCTCGCGACGATCACGGGTGGCGAGACACCCCTTACGCGCGGACGCCCGCCATCTCTTCGAGGCGGCGTACGCGCTCCTCCATCGGCGGGTGCGTCGAGAACAGCTTGCCGAGCCCGCCCACGCGCCCGCCGAACGGGTTCGCGATCATGAGCTGGCTCGTCGTCGCGAGGCCGGCGGTCGCGGGCAGCGGCCGCGCCTCGGCGCCGGCGTGCAGCTTGCGCAGCGCGCTCGCCAGCGCCAGCGGGTCGCCGGTCACGCGCGCGCCCGTCGCGTCGGCCTGGTACTCCCGCGACCGCGACAGCGCCATCTGCATGAGCCCGGCGGCCATCGGCCCGAGGATGATCAGTGCCAGCGTCTCGAGGCCGCCGCCGCCCTCCTCGTCGTCGCTACGGCCGCCGCCGAAGAGCTGCGCGAACCACGCCATCCGGGCCGCGAACATGATGACCGTCGCGAGGCCCGCGGCGACGGACGAGATGAGGATGTCGCGGTTGGCGACGTGCGCCAGCTCGTGGCCGAGGACGCCGCGCAGCTCGCGCTCGTCCATCAGCGCGAGGATGCCCTCGGTGCAGCAGACGGCGGCGTGGCGCGGCGAGCGGCCGGTGGCGAACGCGTTCGGCTGCATCGTCGGCGACACGTAGAGCCGCGGCATCGGCATCCGGTTGACCTGCGCGAGCTCCGCGACGATCCGGTACAGCATCGGCGCCTCGGCCTCGCTGACCGGGCGCGCGTGCATGGAGCGCAGCGCGAGCTTGTCGCTGAAGAAGTACGTCCCGCCGTTGATGGCGAGCGCGGCCACCAGCGCGATCCAGAGCCCGCCCGAGCCGAAGCGCGAGCCGATGACGAGGATGACGCCGGAGAGCAGGGTGAGCATGACGGCCGTCTTGAGGCCGTTGCGGTGCGAGTGGTTCACGTCTCTTCCAACGTCCTGAAGGCCGGCGAACGTTCCCTACGGCGCCAGCGCGAACACCGCGCGCGGCGTCACGTCGAGCATCACCTGCGGGTACACGCTCAGCACCAGCGCGGCGACCGCGGTGAGACCGATCGCGGCCACGATCGGGGCCGGGATCCGGACCCGCGCGAGCGGCTCCTCACCGGCCGGCTCCCCGAGCCCGGCGAACAGGTTGAACGCCAGCTTGAGGTAGTAGTACGCCGCGATGACCGTGTTGACCGCCATGACGACCGCGAGCCAGACGACCTGACCGTCGACCGCCGCGCGGAAGACCACGAACTTCGCGAACAGCCCCGCGACACCCGGAGGCGCGCCCGCGAGGCAGAACAGGAAGAACGCCAGCACGACCGCCAGCACAGGCGACGTCTTGACCAGCCCGCGGTAGTCGGCGACGAGGTTGCGCGGCGTACGGCGGGCGACCGCGATGACGCAGGCGAAGACGCCGAGGTTCATGATCGAGTAGATCGCGATGTACGACAGCGTCGCCGCGAACGCGTCGGCCAGGTCGGCCCGCCCGCCCGCGGCGGCCGCGACGCCGAAGGGCACCAGCATGTAGCCGGCCTGCGCGACGGAGGAGTACGCGAGCAGCCGGACCATGTGGCGTTGCTGGATCGCGACGAGGTTGCCCAGCGTCATCGTGATGACCGCGAGGACGGCGAGCAGCGGGCCCCAGACGTCGGCGTACGGCGCGAAGCCGATGAAGCAGACGGCCATGAGTCCGGTGAAGCCCGCGGCCTTCGACGCGACCGAGAGGAACGCCGCCACGGGGACCGGCGCGCCCTGGTAGGTGTCCGGCGCCCAGAAGTGGAACGGCGCCGCCGACACCTTGAACGCGAAGCCGGTGATGACGAGCCCGACCGCGGCCAGCGCCGCCGGCGTCCGCGCGTCGGTGGCGAGCTCCCGCGCGATGACCTCGAGCTGCAGCGAGCCGGTGAGCCCGTAGACCAGGCTCATGCCGAAGAGCATGACGGCGGTGGCGAGCACGCCGATGAGGAAGAACTTGATCGCGGACTCGCTCGACCGGGTGTCGGTCTTGCGGAAGCCCGCGATGACGAAACCGGGCACCGACACGAGCTCCAGCGAGATGAACAGCATGATGAGGTCGCGGCTCGACGCGATCGTCAGCATCCCGAAGAACGACACCAGGAGCAGGAAGTAGTACTCGCCCTGGTAGTAGCGGCCTTCCTCGAAGTAGTTCAGCGAGAGGAGCAGCACGACCGCGGCGGACACCAGGAAGATGACCTTGAACAGCACCGCGAAGTTGTCGACGACGAACGAGCAGTCGCCACCGGCCGCGAGCGCGTCGGCCAGCGGCGGGTACTCGCTCCAGCCGGCCGTCGGACCCGTGCAGAACGTCGACCGCGCGTTGTCGCCGCCGACGTTGCCGACGAACGTCAGCGTCGCGGCCAGCGAGCCGAGCACGCCGAACAGCGACAGCGGCATCGCCAGCCACTTGCGGTCCCGCGGCAGGAACAGGTCCACGATCAGGACGAGCAGCAGCGCCCCGCCGAGGATCAGCTCCGGCAGGATCGCGTAGTAGTCGATGGACTGCAGCATGGCTAGTGACCAGCTCCGACGCCGGCCCCGGCTTCACCCATGCCCATGCCCGCGAGCAGGCCCTTGACCGCGATGTCGGTGATCCCGAAGACGAACTTCGGGTAGACGCCGAACGCCACGATGAGGACCAGCAGCGGCGCCCACGCGCCGAGCTCGATGCCGAGGACGTCGCTGAAGCGCTCGTTCTTCCAGCGCTCGGGAACGACGCCGAGGTTGACGCGCTGCAGCAGCCAGAGGAAGTAGCCCGCGGTGAGCACGGTGCCGATCGCGCCACCCACGGCGAGGGCGTAGAAGAGCGGCCGGTTGAGGCCCTCGGCGGGGTTCCACGCGGCGAGCAGCGCGAACATCTCACCCCAGAAGCCGGCCAGCCCTGGCAGGCCCAGAGACGCGATCGCCACGAACGTCAGCAGCGACCCGAGGTACGGCGTCTTGGCGAGCATGCCACCGCCGATCTCCGCGATGTCACCGGTGTGGTAACGCTCCTTCACCGAGCCGACGATGAAGAACAGCATGCCGGTGATGACGCCGTGCGCGATGTTGCCGAACAGCGCGGCGTTGATGCCGGTCTCGGTCATCGTCGCGATGCCGAGCATGACGAAGCCCATGTGTCCGACCGAGGAGAACGCGATCATCCGCTTGATCTCCTTCTGTGCCAGACAGCACAGGGAGCCGTAGATGATCGCGATCACCGCCAGGATGCCGATCCACGGCGCGTACTCCTTGGCAGCCGTCGGCAGGATCGGCATGGCGATGCGGACGAAGCCGTACGTCCCCATCTTCAGCAGGATGCCGGCCAGCAGGACCGAGCCGATCGTCGGCGCCTCGGTGTGCGCGTCGGGCAGCCAGGTGTGCAGCGGCCACATCGGCACCTTGATCGCGAAGCCGACGAACATGCCGAGGAACGCGATCATCTGGAAGTCGCGCGCGAAGTGGCTGCCGCTCTGCGCCAGCAGCAGGATGTCGAACGTGTGCGGGTCCGACTTGAAGTAGATCGCGAGGAAGCTCAGCAGCATGAACGCCGAGCCGAACAGCGTGTAGAGGAAGAACTTCACGCTGGCGTAGCCGCGGTTGGGCCCGCCCCAGACGGCGATCATGAAGAACATCGGGACGAGCACGATCTCGAAGAAGATGAAGAAGAGGATCAGGTCGAGCGCGACGAACGCGCCCATCATGCCGACCTCGAGCAGCATCATCAGCGACAGCAGCGCCTTGGGCTTGCCGGGCGCAGGGATCACCTTCAGCGAGTAGATCGCGCAGAGGAACGTCAGCAGGCCGGTCAGGACGACGAGCGGCAGCGAGACGCCGTCGATGCCCAGGTGGTAGCGGGAGTTGATGGCCTCGATCCACGACACGTTGACGTCGAACTGCATGTGCTTGGGGAACTGCTCGACGGTGTCCGAGAAGTCGTAGGTCGCCAGGATCCCGATCGTCACGGCGAACGTGACGAACGAGAACACCACGGCGAGGCCCTTCGCGGCCCGCTCCTGCGCAGCCGGCGTCAAGGCGATGACGATCGCGCCGAGCAACGGCACCAGGACCGTCAGCGTCAGCGCCCAGTCCTGCCAGACGTCGTTCATGTCAGCCTTTCCGTTTAACGAGCCGAGAACACGACTGCGAGAGCCACGACGCCGATGAACATTGCCGTCGCGTACGCCTGCACGTTGCCGTTCTGGAGCAGCCGCAGTCCGCGGCCGAGGTAGTCGGCGGTCCGGCCGGAGCCGTTGACCGCGCCGTCGACGAGCGTCTGGTCGACGCTGTACGCGCCGCGGCCTGCCGAGATCGCCGCCTTGCCCGCGAGGTTGGGCGGCGCGTCGAAGACGTTCTGGTTGAGCCAGTACGCGGCGTTGGAGACCGTCGTGCGGACCGGGCGGACGAGGCCGTTGAGGTACAGCTCGTCCAGGTAGAACTTGTTCGCGAACAGCGTGGTCGCGAAGCCCATGTGCAGCGTCGGGTCACGCCGCGGCATGCCCTTGCCGTAGACCGAGTAGCCGACCCCGGCGCCGACGAGGAACAGCAGGATCGAGACGCCCCCGAGCACCAGGTGCAGGTGCGGCTCGTGGGTGTGCTGGCCGGCGAACGCGATGACCTTGCCGAAGTACGGCCCCTTCGCCAGCAGCGGCGAGCCGAGCAGGCCGAGGAACAGCGCGGGCACAGCGAGCACCATGAGCGGGCCGGTCATCGCCAACGGCGACTCGTGCGGGTGCGCGGTGCCGCGGTACTTGCCGAGGAACGTCAGGCAGTACATCCGCAGCGTGTAGAACGCCGTCAGCAGCGCCGTGATGATCGTCGCGGCGAACACGATCTTGCCGACCAGCGGCGACGTCGCGACGTGCTCGAGCTCGTGGCAGAAGCCGGCCGCGCGGCAGGCGTCGACGATGATCTCGTCCTTCGACCAGAACGCCGCCAGCGGGAACAGTCCGGCCAGTGCCAGCGAGCCGATGAGGAACGTCGCGTGCGTGCGCGGCATGTACTTCTTGAGGCCGCCCATCTCGCTCATGTTGTTGGTGCCGACGGCGTGGATCACCGAGCCGGCACCAAGGAAGAGCAGGGCCTTGAACGCCGCGTGCGTGAACAGGTGGAAGAAGCCCGCCGTGTAGCCGCCCACCGACAGGCCCGCGGTCATGTACGCGAGCTGGCTGACGGTCGAGTACGCCAGGACCTTCTTGATGTCGTCCTGCACCAGCGCGATCAACGCCGCCATGAGCATCGTGATCGCGGCGAGGACGCCGATGAGGTTGAGCGCGGGACCCGACAGCTCGAACACCGGGTAGAGCCGGCAGACCATGTAGATGCCGGACGCGACCATCGTCGCGGCGTGGATCAGCGCGGAGACCGGCGTCGGGCCCGCCATGGCGTCGGGCAGCCAGACGTGCAGCGGGAACTGCGCGCTCTTGCCGATCGCGCCGCAGAAGAGCAGCAGCGTGCCCGCGACGATGAAGTTGCGGGAGATGTGGCCTTCCTCGGCCGCATGGATGATCTCCGTCAGCTTGAACGAGTGCGCACCCCAGAACAGCGTCGCGATGCCGAACATGAAGCCGACGTCGCCGATGCGCGTCGTGATGAACGCCTTGATGGCGGCGTTGCTGTTCGGACGTTCCTCCCAGTAGTGGCCGATGAGGAAGTACGAGCAGACGCCCATGATCTCCCAGCCGACGAGCATCAGCAGGAGGTTGTCGGCGATGGTGACCAGCAGCATGCCGGTCGTGAACATCGACAGGATCGCGAAGAAGAACGTGTAGCGGCTGTCGCCGTGCATGTACGACGTCGAGTAGATCTGCACGAGCAGCGACACGACGCAGACGACGATGAACATCACCGCCGCGAGGCCGTCGACCTTCATGCCGAGGGTCAGCTCGCCGTTGCCGAACTTCGTGAGGACGACGGCTTTCTCGACGACCCAGTTGGCCGCGTGGCCGCCTTCCTCCGCGGCGTGCTCGTCGCCGCCGGCGTTGGCGAACGCCTGGATCAGCACGCCGATCGCGACGACGAGGGAGCCGGCGATCGCGATGATGCCGACGAAGTCGCCGCCGCGGGGCAGCCGCTTGCCGAGCAGCAGGATCACGAAGAACGCCACCGCCGGCAGCGTCGGGATGATCCAGGCGTAGTCCGCCACGGCTGTGTCCGAATCCTCTCTCTATGAAAGCGCCTGTCCTTAGCGGACGGGCGCCTCCTCGCGGGCTCGGGACGGGCGCACCGGCGGCGCGTCGCTCAGCTCGCGGAGCGAGTCGAGGTCGACGGTCTCGCGGTTGCGGAAGATCAGCAGCACGATCGCCAGGCCGACGCCGACCTCGGCGGCCGCGACCGTGATGACGAACAGCGCGAAGATCTGCCCGCCCATCAGCGGGTCGCGCAGGTAGGCGTTGAACGCGATCAGGTTGATGTTGACGGCGTTGAGCATGATCTCGATCGACATGAGGATGAGGACGGCGTTGCGGCGCGCGAGGACGCCGTAGATGCCGATCGAGAACAGCAGCGCCGCCAGCACGACGGGGTAGACGAGATGCATTACTGGCCTTCCTCGTCGCGGCGGGACAGGACGATCGAGCCGATCAGCGCGGCCAGCAGGAGCAGCGACACGACCTCGAACGGCAGGACGTACGAGCTGAAGATCGCCCGCCCGACCGGTGCCGCGCCGGTGCCCGCGCCGAGCTCGATGTACGAGTGCCGGAACGCGTCGATCACGAGCGTCACGAGCGTCGCCGCGCTGGCGATGCCGACGATCGCGGCGGGGATGCGGTTCTCGCTCGAGAGGTTGTCGTCGCCGCCGATCGGGGCCTTGGTCAGCATGATCCCGAACAGCAGCAGCACGATGACCGCGCCGACGTAGATCAGCACCTGCACCCAGGCGAGGAACTCGGCGGTGAGCATGAGGTACGAGCCCGCCGCGCCGGCCAGCGTGACGACGAGCCAGAGCGCGGCGTGGACGACGTTGCGGGTCGTGACGACGGCGAACGCGGCGGCCAGCGTCATGATCCCGAGCAGGATGAAGATGACCTCCTGCGCGGGCATGTTCGTGTAGGCCGGGGCCTGGGCGAGGACGGTCACGCGAGCCCCTTCCGAGCCTTCTTGACCCACGCGCTCTTCGCCTTGGAGCGGGCGACCCGGTCGGGCAGCCCCTCCGCGATGGCGGCGTCGTAGACCTCCTGGTCGATCTGCGGCTCGCCGATGTCGTGGGAGGACGCCGCCGACGCATCCGGGGGCCCGGCGACTGGGCCGCCTTCGGCGTCCTTTAGGTCGCCGGACTCCCCGGCCGCATCGCCGCCACCCTCAGTGGACCCGGCCGCGGGGGAAGGGGCTGTGGTCGCCTCGGGCTCGGACGGCGCCTCGATCGCGTTGTTCTTCTTCCACTCCTTCATCCACGCCGACTTGGCCTTGGCGCGGGCCTGGCGCTCGGGCAGGCCTGCCGCGATCGCCGCGTCGAAGACCGCCTGGTCGACGCCGACGTCCTCCTTGGCGATCTCGGCGTGCTCGCGCGCGGGCTTCTTCGCGGCGGGCGCCGGGGCCTCCGCGGGAGCGGCGGCGGCCGGCGTGGCCTCGACGGCAGCGGGCGCGGCCGCGACCGGCGCGGCGACGGGAGCGCCGCCGCCGAGGGACGGCGCCTCGTAGACCTTGGGCTCGGCCTTCTCCGCCGCGACCAGCTCGGCGGCGGGCGTGCCGTCGGGGTCGAGGACCGGCGGCGCGGGGACGGTGTACATCCACTCGCGCAGGCGTTCCTTCTCGTGCGTCAGGTCGCGGATGTCGTACTCGGAGTACTCGAACTCCGGCGACCAGAACAGCGCGTCGAACGGGCAGACCTCGACGCAGATGCCGCAGTACATGCAGAGCGCGAAGTCGATGGCGAAGCGGTCGAGGATGTTGCGGGTCCGCGCGCGGGCGCCCGGCTCCTTCGGCGGCACCGTCTCCTTGTGGGAGTCGATGTAGATGCACCAGTCGGGGCACTCGCGGCTGCACAGCATGCAGACCGTGCAGTTCTCCTCCATGAGCGCGATGACACCGCGGGTACGCGGGGGCAGCACGGGCTTCACGTCGGGGTACTGCCGCGTGACGGACCGCTTGGTCATCGTCCGCAGCGTCACGGAGAGGCCCTTGAGGAGGCCGGTGCCGCCCGGCATCAGAGCGCTCCGTGCATGACGTAGACCTTGAGCGCGGCGACGGCAAGGAGCTGCACCAGCGCGAGGGGGATCAGCGCCTTCCAGCAGAACTTCTGGAGCTGGTCCTCGCGCAGGCGGGGGTACGTCGCGCGCAGCCAGACGACGACGAACGCCACCGCGAACACCTTCGCCAGCGTCCAGACAGGCCCGAGCGCCTCGGGGCCCGGACCGCGCCAGCCGCCGAAGAACATGACCGTCATGAGGCCCGCGGCGACGACGATGCCGGCGTACTCCGTGAGGAGGAACAGCGCGAAGCGCAGGCCCGTGTACTCCGTCATGTGGCCGAAGATGATCTCGGAGTCCGCGACCGGCATGTCGAAGGGCGGTCGATTCAGCTCGGCGAGCGACGCCGTGAAGAAGATGAAGATGCCGGGCGCGAGCGCGAGCAGCCACCACCAGCGCCACGCGTGCGCGATGCCGGTGAGCGACAACGTCCCCGCGAGGATGACGACGGAGACGGCGCTGAGGATGAGCGGGAGCTCGTACGCGATGAGCTGCGCCGCGCCGCGGATGCCGCCGAGGAGCGAGAACTTGTTCGCGCTCGACCACGCCGCCATGAGCATGCCGATGACGGTGATCGACGAGATGGCGAGGGCGTAGAAGAGCCCGATGTCCAACGGCTCCGCGACGATGTCGGGACCGACGGGGATGACGACGAGGACGAACATCGCCGGGAGCAACGACACCGCGGGCGCGAGCTTGAAGACGCCGCGGTCCGCGTTGGTCGGGACGACGTCCTCCTTCTGCACGAACTTGATGCCGTCCGCGACGAGCTGCGCCCAGCCGTGGAAGCCGCCGGCGTACATCGGGCCGAGCCGCGCCTGCATGTGCGCCATGCCCTTGTGCTCGAGCATGCCGACCGCGAGCGGGACGGTGAGGAAGACGAGCAGGATCGCCGTGATCTTCACCGCGAGCAGGAAGCCGAACGAGTGGAGGATGCCGCCGTCGGCGGCGAGGGTGATGACGTCGTTCACTCGTGACCGCCCTCGCCCGGCTCCTTCGCTCCCGGCCACGGCTTGACGACGCGGCTCGC